>JAUUWR010000004.1 GCA_030588935.1 bacterium
AACAAGGCAAAAAAAGATACCTGAATATCATCCAAGCTTTTCAGAAAAAGCATTGAACAAAACCCTTAGTCTCATTCTAGAAAGAAAGATAGAAAATTGGAGAAAAACAATTGAAAACTTAGATGTTTTCAGGGAATTCATTCATTTTGAGAGATTCATGCTCTATTATAATCAAAACAACAGGCTAGATAAAGTAACAACTAAGCTACCAAGAATGTTTATAGATTTTCGTAATTTCGCTTTTAAGACCTTTGATCCTAATTCTAGTTTAGAAACCAGATTCTACAGGGATAGAACAAAAAAAGATATAATGAGCGACTCAAAATACAAAAACATATTGAAAAAATTCAGAAGTGAACAGGAGTTATTTATTTAGATAATTATTTATAGTTCTAATGAGAAATAAAGTTGAGGAAAAAATGAGTAAACAATATTATGTTTTTTCAGATGAAACTGGGCATTGGAGTGGTAATCCTTATTATATTAGATCTTGGATTATTTTACAAGAAGACGAATATATCAAATTGTAAAATAAAATAGATCTATTAAAACAAATAAATGGGATTAAAGGGGAATTAAAATATAGTGTGGGCCATGATTATTCTATTTTTGAAGATCTAAATTTTGAAGTTTATTTTACTGTTACTTTTTGCGATGATTTTAAATTAAGAGACTTTGATTTAATAACGCGTTTAAATTCTCAGGATGATAATTTATTTTTAGTAAACATGAGGGGGATTAAGGATAAGATAATAAATACTATAAAAAATTCAATTTTCTTAAATATCTATGAATATTATCACTTAAAAAACGCGATGGATTTCATAAAAGAAAAATTTGCTGATAAAAAGATCCTTCTTTTTGTAGATAGTCCACAGTGTCAGGATAGACATTGGAAAGAATTGTTCTCAGAAATAACCTGTTCTTTTAAGCCAAATATAGTCCATAACAGTGAGGATATTGCTGGAATACAATTTGCAGATGTTTTGGCAGGAACTATGGAAAATATATTAGAGAAAGTAGATAAAAACTCTAATCTAAATTCTTTCGAAAAAAAAGTGGTTTTAAATTTCTCTCAAGGGAACGGAAAGATAGATAAAATTTTTTTAAATAACCCTCAAATAGTTATGTGGGATGAGAAATATGAGCCTCTTGTAATGAAAATAAATGAGTTAATTGATAAGATACAAAATGAAAACTAAACAATCCCCCAACCCCTCACCCAAAACCCTAAAGCTCACCCAACAATCCTGAATGCATCACAGTCATATTATTCTGAGGGGTTGATATCTTATAATCAGCTTCTTCTAATGTTTCTTTTAATATTCTTGGAAGTTCTGCTCTAAAAGGCATAATATCTATTCTTACTGCCCGACCATAAGAACCTTTAACAACTCCTTTTTCTGTTTTTCCCTGGGCTGTTTTTGTTATATCAGTTCTTATTTGGCAATATGCTTCTCCATCAGAGATTATTCTATGTGATTCTGAAGGAAGAGTGCATGCTTTTAACTTAAACATAAACATATGATCTTTACTATCTATCTCTCCTGAGAGCATTGCAAATTCTCCTTCTTTATCTGTTGGATAAGCTCTGCTACTGAAGTAATATCCAGGAGAACCCCAAAATTCTGTTCGTATTCCTTGTTTACCCATTTATCAAGACATTATTTTGAATATATAAAGATTATTATTACAGAAAATATATTTATGATTATTTTCTTAGGTATAAATAGTTCCCACACCAAAAACCCCACATAAATTTCATCTCCCAGCAAAAACATCACTAAGATAAGACCTCATTTGATGATAATGCCTACTTATTTCTTTTTTAGAGGTTTTAGTATCTTCTTCTTTAGCTATATTTTCTAATTTATTGTAAAGCCATTTTGTGATTTCTTTTGCTCGTTCAAATCCAAAAAAATCCTTAAAATAATTAAAAAGAAATTTTAATTGAAATCTATCATTCTTCTCTATCTCTTTTTTTAATTCAATAGCTGTTTTTAATGCGTAATCTATAGAAAGATGTCTTTCATCAAGCTCTCTTTTAATCATAATCCCTTGTTCTATTATTTGTTTGGTTGTTTCATCAAAATAATCTAATGCTTGAGAAAATTGAGGAGAACTATCTTTAAATCTTTTGAATTCAAATTTTGGAAGCGCAACTAATGATTGTTCTAAAATATTTGGTTTATTTTCTGCCATCTTAATATCAGAACTCTCCCCCATCTAAGGCAATAATCATCAGAATTAAACCTTTATAAAATTATCCACAACACCCACCAACCTTCAACCACCACAACATTTAAATAATCTAAACATTACTAACACATTACAATGGTAATGGATACATTACAGATAAGAATGAACAAAGCTCTTCTTAAAAGGGTGGATAAATTAGTTAAATCAGGAATTTACTCTAATAGATCTGATGTTCTAAGAGATGCTGTTAGGAGATTTGTATGGGAAAAAGAAGTGGGAAGCATCAACCATAAAGGAACCTCTGTTAGAGAAGTCAGAAAAATAAGAGAAAAACTTTCAAAAGAAACAGCTGATTTAGAAAAAATAAACAATTTATAATTCCTCTGGTTTCTTGGCCATAACTAAATAATTTTTAGCAAACTGAATTAATAATCTATCTCTTGTAACTAAAACAGAATTTGTCTTCTTAGCTAATAACATATGAATAACATCATAAAAACTAATCTCAATATTTTCCCTGCTAATCTTCTTAGCCACCACGTATTCTTCTTTTGACAAAGCTACCTTTTTAAAATTAGGAGAAGAGTCAAATAAATCTCTTTTTTGAAGGTATCCCTCTGTTGATAATAAAAACATTAACTCTTTTAATAAAAATCCAGAATAATAAATAATTGAATCTTCACTTTCAACTTTCTCAAAAAAATCTTTGGCAAACTCCCACAATTTATTTCCCTTTTCATCAACTTCTTTTGCCCAAAGATTTAAATAAATACAAGTATCTGTATAATAAGATTTCATGGGGTAAAAAACTAAAAAGATTATTTAATCTTTTCTATTGACGCTAATTCACTTCTTCCACAACTCTCACCACCACAATCATTATAACACCAATTTTCTCCAATAATTTATGATATTAAAAAACATTTTCAGGTTTTTCAAAAAGAAAAAACCTGAACAAGAGACTCCAGAGCAGATAAATTTCAAAGAAATACCTAATTACATAAACAAAAAGAAAGAAAAAATTAAAAACAACCAAGAAGAACCTCAAAAACAAATAAGAGAAAACCTGTCAGAATTATTGCAGGAACTTGAAAAAAATACCTTAGTTCTCAAAAACATAGACTTGGAAGGAAAAAAAGCGCCCGAGGCTGCAAAATTAATTGTAAGAGAAAACTTCAGCAACTTTATTTATTATCTGGAAAAACTAATATCAGACTTAAAAGAACTGGATTCAGAATCTCTGGAAACATTAATCAGCAAAATTAATTCAATTTTTTCTGAGTTTGAAAAAAAATCCTTGACAAGCTTCCAAAAATCAACTTTTCTAATCGGAGACGAATTAAAAGCTGTTGCAGATAATATCAAGAAATTTTTCAAATCATTTAACAAAATAATTAAAGAAAATAATCCTTCCATAGAACAAAAAAACAAAATCTCGATTATTGAAAAGAAATTAACAGAATTTAATGATTTAGAAAAAATAGAATCTGAAAACAATAAATCAATAGAAAATATTGAAAATAAAACAAAAGATTTTGAAAATAGAATTCAAGAGCTGAAAAAAGAAATTGAAAATATGAAAAAAACCCAAAAATACATTGAACAAATAAAAAACAAACAAGAACTTGAAACAGCAAAAATAAAATTAGTAATCGAGTTGCAAACATTAAAAGAAATGATTGATTTTAAAGCTCTCGCCAAAGTCTATCATTCAATTGAAGAGCAAATGAATATAATAAAAATATATAAAGACAATTTCAAGCAAGGATTTGAAAAATATGGCTCAGAAAAACTCCTTGAATTAATTGATATAAAGGCAATAAATCAAGAACCCATAAAAGAAAAAATCAAAACCATCAACACTATCAAGCAAAACATCAACAATATTAAAATAGAAAAAGACCCCACAAAAGAATTAAAAGACGAAATCAATCATGTTAAGCAGAAGATAGGAGAATTAAATATTGAAAAACTAAGTATAGAAAGAAGATGCAAGAGATTGCAGGAAGATGAAAGTAAGATAAAGAATGAGGTTGTTGAAGAGTTTAAGGGGTTGAATGTTGTTGTGAGGGGTTGATTTTTAGATGGAGTTTAAATAGAAGCTTCAACCTTTTTTTCTAACTTATTTGCCATTGATGCTACTTCCTCCATATTTCCATAATTTCCACAACCATAGCATTTCATATAGGTCCCACACCGGTTATCTTCAGTAAGACCTTGTCCACAATGATTGCATAAATAAACTATTTCTTTTTCTGGCATAATAAAATAAACCTACTCATATATTTAAACATTATTATCTTAGAAAATATCGTTAATCAAGAACTCTCCCCCATCCAAGGTTCACTTCAACTTAACAGCAGTCCCATAAGCCAGCATTTCAGCTGCACCTTTCATTACAACTGAAGTTGTAAAACGAATGTTAATAACTGCATCTGCTTTAAGCTCAACAGCTTCATTTACCATTCTGTTAAAAGATTCTTCTCTTGCCTGGATTGTCATTTGTGTATAGCTTTTGATTTCCCCGCCAACAAGCGTCTTAAACCCAGCTGCAATGTCCCTTCCAACATGTCTTGCTCTTACTGTATTTCCCTTTACAACCCCCAAAATCTCAGCAACATTCCTACCAGGAATTTCAGATGTTGTTGTAGTTATTATTTCTGTCATTTTATATTATTTTTTCTTAGGTTTTTTAGCTTTTAAATCTTTTCTTTCTTCAATTTTATCTTCTTCTTTATAAAAAATAATCAATGCTATGCCAATTCCTATTGAAAAAAGAGGGTAAATCAAAACTAAAACAGGAATATCTGAAGAAAATATTTTAAAAAAACCCCAGACCCCCAAGATTATTAATCCTATTCCTATCCAAATTGCTCCTTTAGCCATTTTATTTCATAAAGAAAGGGGTTAATAAATCTTTTTATCTCTTTTATCTTACTTATATCCTATAAATTATATTCGCTATACATATGAGCAGCTAAAATAAATAAAATTATCAGATACATCTTATTGATAATATAAAAAAAATAAAAATAAAAAATTAAGGTAAACTTGCTACTTTATCAGAAATTTTCACTAGAATCTTCTGAGTCTTTCTTTTTTGCATAACATTCCTTACAAAAAACCGGTTTTCCTTCTGTTGGCTTAAAAGGAACTTCGCATTCTTTCTTACATTCTGCGCAAGTTGCTTTATGCATTTCTCTTGGTCTTCTATCAAACCTTCGACCGCCGAATCCTCCTCTGCCACCGCCACCAAAGCTTCTTTGAGGTCTGTTTTTTCTAAAACACTCTTGACATCTAACTGGTCTGCCTTCTTTTGGCTCAAAAGGAACTTCACATGCCTTCCCACAGTCAGCACAAGTTGCTTTAAACATTTCTCTATCTTCCATATTATCCTCCGTTATACTATTCTCCTGTCCTATTTCCTAGGTAAAAAAAAGAAATCCAGAGGGTATATAAAGTTATGTTTTTGATGTTTTTTTGTTTAATCTCCTCATCTTCATAGCGAGAAATACTTATGAGATAATCTCCTCATCTTCATAGCGAGAAATATTTACAAGATATTGATAAAAAGAAAAATTTGAGTTGGTGAAACTTCTCAAATTTCCAATAGAAAATCCAGTTCATTCCTCACACTCATCTGCAGTTATCAAATGAATTTTCTCATAATCTTTTTTTCTTTGTGCAGAACATTTGTTGCAATATTTCCTAGGATATCTTGATCTCTTTAGTGTTTCAAATTCTTTTCCGCAATCCTTGCAATTCTTCTTAATCATCTCAGCCATATTATAATAAAAATAAAGAGTTTAAAAAGTTGTTGAAACTGCTTAATACGTAGCAGACCCAATTCAAGAAGACAAGTCTAACTTGAATCTCTTTATTCCCAATATTTGGTAATCATCTTTTAAGTTACTCATCTGTAGAACGAGAAATATTTATAAGATAATAGTTAGTAAAAAATTTGGGTTAGTGAAACTTCCCAAATACGTATATTCATAGATAACGCAAGACCCATTCAACCAAAACCTTTATTAACAGACTTTTCTCAAAAACATTATGATATTCCAATATAGTTTATGGGGAATTGGCTGGATTTTAGTACTGGCTGTACTTTCAAGTTTAAAAATTGTTAAAGAATATGAAAGAGGAGTCAAATTCACATTAGGAAAATTCTCTGGAATAATGGTTCCAGGATTAAAAATCGTTGTCCCAATTATTCAATCATGGCAAAGAGTAGACATAAGAGTAAAAGCAGTTGATGTTCCAGACCAGGACGCTATTACAAGAGACAATGTTTCGATTAAAGTAAATGCAGTCCTTTATTACAAAGTTGCTGATTCAAAAAAAGCAATTATTGAAGTCGAAGAATTTAATTATGCTGTTTCTCAATTAGCACAGACAACAATGCGTGATGTAGTTGGAGAAGTTTCATTAGATGAGTTGCTAAGCAAAAGAGATTCTGTTTCCAAGAGAATTAGAGAAATTGTTGACAAAGCAACAGACCCTTGGGGCATTAAAGTAGAATCAGTTGAGTTGAAGCATGTTGAACTTCCAGAACAGCTTAAAAGAACAATTGGAAAAGAAGCTGAAGCTGAAAGAGAAAAGCGTGCAGTTATTATCAAGGCGCAGGGAGAAGTTATTGCTTCAGACAACATGGCAAAAGCAGCAAGAACTCTTGCAACCGGACCAGGCGCACTTCATTTAAGAACATTGCAAACTCTAAATGACTTGAGTTCTGACAAAAGCAACACAGTAGTTATCGGGGTTCCTTTAGAAATGCTAAGGGCTTTTGAAGGTGGGAAAAAAGCAATTAGAGGAAAATAAAAAATAATATTTTAAAAACCCAAAACCTTAAAATATAATAATTCTTAAAAATAAAGAAGTGTTAGGAGATTTAAAGATGAAAGTTTTGTTAGACACTAATATTATTATACACAGGGAAGCTAACAAGGTTGTTAATGACGAAATTGGATTGTTATTTTCTTGGCTTGATAAACTTCACTATGAAAAATGTGTTCATTCTTTAACCTTAGAAGAAATTGAAAAACATAAGGACCAAACTGTTGTTGGCACCTTTAAAATTAAATTAGATAATTATGTTTTACTAAAAACTGAGGCTCCCTTGGCGCCATCTGTATCTGATTTAAGTCAACAAATGGATATTTCTCCAAATGATATTAATGATACTCGTTTAATTAATGAAATTATAAACAATCGTGTAGATTTATTGATTACTGAAGATAAGAGGCTCCATGAAAAAGCTATTTTGTTGGGTGTTGATAGTAGGGTGTTCACTATTGAGTCATTTCTTGAAAAAGTAATTTCCGAAAATCCTGATTTTGTGGATTACAAAACTCTTTCTGTGAAAAAAGAATATTTTGGGAATATAAACTTAACAGATAATTTTTTTGATTCGTTTCGAAATAATTATGATGGGTTTGATAGATGGTTCAATAGAAAATCTAATGAAATCTCTTATGTTTGTAGAGACGCTAATAAACTTTTAGGATTTCTTTATATAAAAAGAGAAAATGAAAATGAAAATTATAGTGATATTCAACCAAGTTTTCTAAGAAAGAAAAGACTTAAAATTGGAACATTTAAGGTAACTTTGAATGGGTTTAGGGTCAGAGAAAGATTTCTTAAAATTATTTTTGATAACGCGTTGAAACAAAATGTTGAGGAAATTTATGTAACAATATTCAACAACAACTCCGAAAAGGAAAGGTTAATTAACTTATTGCTTGATTGGGGATTTAAATATTGGGGCACCAAAACTTCGTCTTCGGGAGAGGAACAAGTTTATGTGAGGGATTTCTCTAAAATCTTTAATAGTCTAAAACCAAAATCAACTTTTCCATATTTTTCGTCAAATTCAGATGTCTATTTTACCCCCATATATCCAGAATATCATACCAGCCTTTTCCCAGACTCCATACTTAATACTGAATCTCCTGAAGATTTTGTAGAAAATGAACCCTTTAGAAATGCTTTAAGCAAAATTTATGTTTCTAAATCTTTTGAGCGGGACTTAAAATCTGGAGATATTATTATATTTTATAGGACTGGGGGATATTTTAAATCAGTTATAACCACTATAGGAATCGTTGAATCAGTAATTAAAAATATAAAAGATGAAAAAGAGTTCGTAACTCTGTGTAGAAAAAGAAGTGTCTTTAGTAATGAAGAGTTAATTAAACGATGGAATTATTCAACAAACCGGCCATTCATAGTAAACTTTCTTTATTCTTATTCTTTCCCTCACAAGATAAATATGAAAGAGTTAATAGATTTAGGGATAATTAAAGATATTAAAAGTGCCCCGAGAGGTTTTGAAAAAATATCAAAAGAGGCATTTGAAAAAATATTGAAAGAAACACATACAAATCCTAACATAATTGTAAGTTAAAAGTTAGGCAGAGGTTTTAAAAAAGATAAACTATTAATATTAATAATTATTAAAAAAAGAGGGATAAATGGCTAAATTATTTTCTATTAAACAGGAGTATACTGATAAGATCTATTCTAAAGAGAAAACTGTTGAATTAAGAAGACAGAATATAAACACAAAAAAAGGGGAAAGATGTTTAATTTATACTACTTCTCCAATTAAAAAAATAACTGGATATTTTATAGTAAAAGAAAAGGTTAGGCTCCCAATAAAGGTGTTATGGGAAACAATAAAAAAGATAGCTGGGATTTCAAAAAAGAAATTTCTTAAATATTTTGATGGATGTAAAATGGGTACTGCCATATTTTTCAAACAAGTTAAAAAGTTAATCTATGCTATAGATTTAATGGAGCTTAGGAAAATAAAAAGGGGATTTATGCCCCCACAATCTTATTATAATTTAGATTCAAAGATTTGTATATTTATAGAAACAAAGAATAGAGGATTATTTGAAAACTCTCAAGAAAGCACTCTTCCTAATTTTGTCTGAACTACAAGTTCGCACAACAAACCACTATCTACTTAACATCCCTATTCAATACAATATCCTATGTATCCCATTCAAATATTTAATATGCTCTTTCTTCAAATCTTGTAAAGAAGACTTATTTTTCTGAATCTGCTCGATCTACCCAAAATACTCAGCCGGCCTCTCCAAAGCCGCTTTAGCTGACCTCAAATAATCTGTCTCAATCCTCCTATACTTATCCATATCTGTCTTGCTTACTGAAGTAGAAACTTTTTTCAAAGCATCATTAAAATGCTTCATTTTAACATTTTCTGTATTAATATTCTCTCTTAAGGCAAGCATCGCAGCTTCCCTAACAAAAGCCTCAATATCAGCGCCGACAAAACCTTCTATCTTATTTAAAATCTCTTTAACCTTAACATCCTTAGCAAAAGGCATGTTCTTAGTATGAATCTTAAAGATTTCCCTTATACCTTCTCTGGTTGGAGCAGAAGTTAGCAAAATCCTGTCAAACCTACCCGGACGAAGCAAAGCTGCATCCAGTAAATCAGGTCTGTTTGTCGCGCCAATCACAATTACATTTGACAAATCCTCAATACCATCCATCTCAGCCAGCAACTGATTCAAAACTCTTTCAGTAACTTTTGTCCCTGTCTCAAAACCTCTCTTGCCTGCTAATGAATCAATTTCATCAAAAAATATAATGCAAGGACTTACCTGTCTTGCTCTTTCAAAAATCTTCCTGACACCTTTTTCTGACTCACCAACCCACATTGACAAAAGAGAAGGCCCTTTAACCTGAATAAAATTCGCCTCACTTTCTTTTGCAACTGCCTTAGCTAATAATGTCTTGCCTGTTCCAGGAGGCCCATAAAGCAAAATCCCTCTCGGAGGCCTAATCCCCAATCTCTTAAAAGATTTAGGATATTTCAAAGGCCATTCAACAGCCTCTTTTAGTTCCTGTTTAACATTATCCAAACCACCAACATCACTCCAGTTAATATTAGGTGTCTCAACCAAAACCTCTCTCATTGCCGAAGGACGAACAACTTTCAGAGCATCTTCAAAATCTTTTTTATAAACTTTTAATTCTTTCAAAACTTCTTCAGGAATTGGTTCATCTTCTTTTAATTCTAATTTAGGTAAAATCCTCCTTAGCACAACCATTGCAGCTTCTTTTGCAAGAGCAGCAACATCAGCGCCGACAAAACCATGAGTAATACTAGCTAAAGCATCTAAAT
This sequence comes from bacterium, assembly GCA_030588935.1. Classification (GTDB taxonomy): domain Archaea; phylum Nanobdellota; class Nanobdellia; order Pacearchaeales; family GW2011-AR1; genus ARS1285. Next base: position 10,361 of record JAUUWR010000004.1, read on the forward strand.
CAACATCTTTTGTCAACGGCATATTTCTTGTATGAATTTTCAAAACCTGCAGCCTGCCTTTTTTATCAGGAACTCTAATCTCAACTTCTCTGTCAAATCTTCCAGGCCTTCTTAATGCAGGGTCAATTGCATTAGGCCTGTTAGTTGCGCCAATAACAACAACCTTGCCCCTTGACTGCAAACCATCCATCATTGTCAACAACTGAGAAACAACTCTTCTCTCAACCTCTCCCCCAATATCTTCCCTCTTAGGAGCAATAGCATCAATTTCATCTATAAAAATAATGCTCGGCGCATTTTTCTCAGCTTCCTCAAAAATATCTCTGATTCTTTTCTCACTCTCGCCATAAAACTTGCTCATGCATTCTGGCCCATTTAATAAAATAAAATTAGCTTCTGATTCATTTGCAACTGCCTTGGCAAGCAAAGTCTTGCCGCACCCAGGAGGCCCGTGCAGTAAAACTCCTTTTGGAGGCTCAATACCCAGTCTCTCAAAAACCTCTGGGTGCTTCAAAGGAACCTCGACCATCTCCCTTACTTTCTTAACTTCTTCAGTTAAACCACCTATGTCTTCATAAGTAATTTCTGGCAAAGTAGTTTCTTCTGAAATCTCAACAGGTTTGTTGCTTAAAACAACTTCAGTATTTTCAGTTATTATACAGGAAGTTGAAGGATTTGCATTAACAATCATAAATCTAATTTGCTGCAAGCCGCCCAAGCCCATCCCGCCAAAAGCATCTCCAAAAATATCCCCAAAACCGCCAAATAAATTTTCCAAATCTTCTGACATAATATCTCTTCTTCTTCTGACACCGCCTAAAACAACAATATCTCCTTTTACAACAGCCCGCCCCAGCAAGCCCGGCTTCACATCTCCTTGAACCATAATCCCCCTCTGAGCAGGAGCAATAACAACTTTTTTAGCTTCCTTGACATTGGCTTTTTTAACAATAACACTCTCGCTCACACCAGTCCTTGCATTTTTTCTTATAATCCCATCAACTCTGATAATTCCTTCGCCAACATCAGCAGGGTAGGCCTTGTCAGCAATTGCAACAGTCTCTCTCCCGCCCTTTATAATAATAACATCTCCTCTTTTAATCCCCAACTCTCTCATAATATCAAAATCTATCCTGGCTATACCTTTATAAGCATCATCCTGCAGTGCTTCTGATACTCTTAATTTAATTTCTTGGATTTGCATTTTGTTTTATTTTATTTATTTTATTTTTTAACTGGAATCTCTATAAAATATCACGCTTTGAAGATGAGTAGCATAAGTTTAATTATCCCATCTCCAAAGAGTCATATTTCATATTATTAGTATTTTTTTAATGATACTTCTCCTTTTTAAGTTTATCTCTTAAATTTGGATTTCCAAAATTCAGACTAATTCTCCCAAACTCTTCAAAACTTAATCTAACCATTTCATCCATTATTTTTTCCTGCTCTTGCATAAAATTAACTATCTCTCTTGGAATAGAAACAGCATAAGAATTCCCAACAAACCTCATCTTAACATTAAATTGTTTTTTCTTTAAATTAATAAAATTATTATATTCTTGCTCATCTTTAGGATGAATAATTTTAGAATGGCACTTTGGACAAACAACCGCCCTTAAAACAAAACCATTTTTTTCAAAATCAACAGGTTTCATCTTAACATCACATTTCCCGCATAAAATTTTGTTGTTGAATATGTCTGTCATTTTTTATTTAGCTTATTTATTTTTTTAACTGGAATCTAATAAATTTTTAAGCCCTGAATATAAACAGCTTAATCTCTTCATCTTCCCACCTTAGTATTTCATAAGATATTAGTTTTTTATAATATAGGCGAACGAACAAAGTGAGCGAGCCCAATATGTTTCTTTATTTATCGAATATAAAACAGCCATACAAAGTATGGCTGGAAAGGAGATTGTGTATACTTTCAGTATACACAAGAAATATATACTATTTAAAGATTTTTATTCTCTAGAATATATTTACTCTTCCAAATAATCATCTAAACAAGGAATTGCCTGCAGCCATCTCGCTCTGATTAACCCTTTATCAGGGCGCTCAATATACTCAAAACAACGATTTATATTACCGCAAGCATATTTTTTAGGATATTTTATAACATTTCCATTACCTTCTCTTTTTGCATTTTTTTGTATTTTAACCACATAATCTCTATAAAATTCTTTTATTTGTTCTGTACTCCCTAATTCCTCTATAGCTCTAATTATTTCTTTTCTAGGATCCTTTCTCGGTAATTTATCTGCTATACCCATGCTCCAAAAATATAAACCTTGTTTTTAAACTTTTTGAGGTGACATATGTCACTCATATCCCTTGCCAAATGTCATTAAAAAAACATAACTCAAACTTTCTGATTTTTAATAACTAAATCCTATGGGAGGTTAAAATGAAATCAAACAAACTTGCAAGAATTGCTGGAGCAATTGCAATACCAGTAGCTACAACACTAAGTGGGTGTGGTACTTTAAAGGGCTTAACTCATGACATTGGATATATATCAACTGGAATATCTGACAGCATTGACTTAAAAGAAAAACCAGCAATAGTTCCAAACCCTAGTTCATACAGGTTTCAAAGAAAGTAATCACAAAAGAGGTGATTTTTAATTTTTTGTTTTTAATTCAACCCACCAGTATTAACAATCAAAACTTTGCTTCTAGGTTTGATGATTAAAGGTTTCATAACCAATTCCTTTTTACAAATTTCATTACATTTTACATCAAACCCATAAGTTCCCATAACCCTGATCCCCCTATCTAAATATTCAACATATTCTTTATTTAAAACACCTAAACAAATACTTCCAGTTGGGGTAGTTCTCAAATCTGGATGTTCTCTTCTTACCAATCCCATTGATTTGTAAGCTTTGTCAATTAACCTATCAGGCAGACTGCAAAAATAAGTTCTTTCATCTGCCATTGCAACACTTCTCCTATGCTCATCCCCAATTTTTGGGGTATCTAATTTATCTGCATGACTTTTCCTGTGTTTTTTTCTTAATCTAACTCCATTAACAGATTTTTTTTGTTGAGCTAATGAAACAGGATTTTCATAAGAAGTAACTGCAACCAAAACAGGTTTAGAAAACCAAAGTCTATTAGCTGCTTCTTGCCAACCAGCAAAAAACTCCGCACTACCCAAAGAACTAAAAATATAATCATACTCTCTAACAGCATGTTTAATTTCAGGAATTGATGAATAAGGAGACTTGCCTTTTTTATCATAATTTCTAATATTTGTCACATCAAAAGCATTTAAAGGATTCAATCCATTTCCATTAATAATATTTAATAAGTTTCCAAATTCTTTATTATCCCTATATTCCTTTTTTTTCTCTTGAATTAATCTCTTCCAAAATCTTTCAAGTTTTTTAGGAGTAAACCATCCTTTTGGAAGCCTGATAGTAATACCATATTTATCTTTTCCAGACCTATCTTGTCCAAGATTTGTTATATTTATTGGCTTTCTCATAACATTCTTATTTACAAATTTGACAACCTGAATATCATATCCATCATCTCTTGATACAATATCAAAAGCATGTCCTGCATTCCCAGAAGTAATTATTAATGCATAATCTCCTCCTTTTTTATTAACATAATCAAGTCCATGTCTTGCTTTTATTCCTTTATGGCTGCCTGTTCTTGTCTGGCTAAAATCCATAATATCAATTTTAATTCCCCTGCCAATTTTCTTGCTTAAAATCTTAGAAGGAAAAATTTCCGGACTATCTAAACTTTTTTCTAGTCTTTTCATTTTTTATAATGTTTCCTCCAATAATCTCTATAAACATCTACAGCAAGTTTTTCACTCCTATTAATCTTTTTTAAAGGAACATCGAAACCTTTAGATTTAGGAAAAAAACAGGAAAGTTTTCTTATTATATATTCTGCGCCATCACAAGAAAACTCAAGCCCCTTTTCTTTAGACTCTTGCATAATTTTCTTTAAAATAAATTTGTTTCCTACTCCTAAATGAATATTACATAAGTCTTCAATAATTTCATAAGCTTCTTGATATTCAGATTTCATCTTCCACTCACCTCAAAAAAACCTTTAATTAAATGAGGAAATAATTTTGCCTCAGCTTTTCTTAGATTTTCCTGAAAAGTTCTCCGTTTCATTCCAACCATTGCAGAAATCTCATCTAAACTAACTTTTCTCGGCCAGTCATAAAAATTATGTGAAACAGCCAGCTGAACAGCATTAACCTGCTTGTCTGTCAATCTAAAAGGGTGCTCAGAGCTAATTCTCCCAACAGAAAAAAGCTTCGCCTCCCCAATCTCATCTAAATTCTCAATTAACTTAATTAATCTTTTTGGGTCCTCTGTAATAATATCATAAATCTCATAACCATCTTTCTGAGTCACAGGAGAAGTATACAAACAATTATTTTTCAAAACAATATCATAGCTTGATTTTTTATTCACCCAAACTGTCTTTAACAAAGCATGCTCATCATAAAGCTCAATAACTTTAATCTTTTCAATCATCTTATAAGTTTGCAAATGTTTTAAAAATCTCTCAAACTCTTTCTTATTTTTAAAACTAACATCCCAAGTAGCTGATAATCTAACTCCTTTGTTAATTTTCTCAACATTTATCGGTCCTTTTTCCCTCATAATTATATCAGGAAACTCAAGAGTACACAAGCTTCCCCAACATCCTTTATGCCTAACGCCGATTACTGCTTTTCTCAATTTCATAGAATCATACCTGACATATGTCATTTATAAAGTTTTCTATTGTGTTGTCACTATAAAATTAATACCAATATCTTCCCCCAACCAAAACTCCAAAAACCCAACTCTTAAAAACCTAATCTTCTAATATTAATTATGGATTTCAGAAATATAAAATACAATATAAAAAAGAGTTGGAACTGGATTTGGCATTCTGACTCAATCTGGAGCTGGATTGTGGCACTTGCCTTAATTTACATAATAATAAAATTCATATTCTTCCCAACACTAGGACTTCTCTTCGGAACCTCATTACCATTAGCAGGAGTAGAATCCTCGTCGATGGACCATCAAATAGCAAAAGACGATTACAAAAGATTAACCTTATGTGAAAATACTTATTCAGAGCAGGAAAAAAAAGAGGCAGGGCACATTAATTTTAATGACTATTGGGTGGCTTGCGGCAACTGGTATGAAGAAAAAGATATTTCAAAAAAACAATTCTCAGAATTTCCAATGAAAAATGGTTTTAAAAAAGGATATATAATTATTATCTGGGGCAGGTTCAAGCCAAAAATAGGAGACATTATTGTATTCAAGTCAAACCCAAAATCACCAGCACCAAGGCCGATTATCCACAGAATCGTCAGCATAGAAGACAGCATAATTCAAACAAAAGGAGACCATAACAAAAAACAATTAACTGTCTCAAACAATGCCTACAAAACAGATGAAACTAATATCACTCAAGACCAAATAATCGGAAAAGCAGTTCTAAAAATCCCTCTCCTCGGCTGGCCCAAAATCTGGGCAACAGAATTAATAAATGCTTTTAGATGATTTTGTTTATTTAATTTTTATATCAATACCCTTAATTCTAAAAATCACTAAATTTGTTATGGGAAGCTTAAGCTGTTCATCTGAGTAACTCAAAAATTTATATATTATAGATAAATAAAATAAGCTAAATAACAAGAAATTAAATAAAATCACCAAAAAATGTTTCGTAGAAACATTTTTAAATCCTAAATAAATAAACAAGTAATGGAATTTTGTCCAAAATGCGGGTGCGTCTTAATTGAAAAAAAGAAAAACTTTGGCTGTCCAAGATGCAGTTACACAACTAAATCAAAAATCAAAATTGAAACTTCTGAAAAAATTGAAATCAAGCCAAAAATCGGGGTAGTTAGAAACAAAGACATTGATGTTTTTCCTGTAATAAATGCTATCTGCCCTAAATGTGAAAACAGAGAAGCTTATTTCTGGACCTCACAAACCCGCGCAGGAGACGAAGCAGAAACCAAATTCTTCAGATGTACGAAGTGTAAGCATACTTGGCGGGAATACAGGTAATATTATCTAACTTGTGCCTTTTCTCCTTTTTCTTTAGTACAAAAATCTGCATAACTTGTAGCATACGATCCTCCCCTAAAGTATAATGTCTTACCTTTATGTTCTGGATTTAGCACCCTATCTTTCCCTATAACATCCCAGTAAAAACCTCCCCTACAATTATAGCTTAAAAATCCTCTATCAACTAAAATTCCTATTGCTTGATCATATTCTTCTGCACCAAAATGTTCTAAAGCAAACCAATCAATCTCTCCTTCATTTAATCCTTCCCAAAATCTCCACATCTCTTCACCAAAAATCATATGAAAAAATAACAAAAACAAGTTATAAAGATTATTATGTCTCATCAACACCTTTTTAAATTAAATATTTCTTACTAACTTAAGGCTCCGTAGCTCAGTCCGGTTAGAGCACCTGACTCTTAATCAGGGTGTCGTGGGTTCAAATCCCATCGGGGCCATATCAACATAAAATGCATTCTCAAAAAAACATCCCAAAAATCATGAATCTTCTAAAAAAACATTTCCATTACACAGAAAGAACCACCCTAAACAGAATGCGAAAAAAACCAAATGCCTTCAAAATCCTAATCTCCTGTCTTCTTTCACTAAGAACAAAAGATAGTAATACAAAAAGTGTCTCAACCAAACTTTTCAAAATAGCCAGTACACCAAAAGCAATCGCAAGTATGCCGACAAAAAAACTTGAAAAACTAATTTACTCCTCAGGCCACTACAAAAAGAAAGCAAGAACTTTAAAACATGTTTCAAAAGAAATATTAAGGAAATATAATGGAAAAGTCCCTCATACAAAAGAACAACTTCTCTCAATTAAAGGGATAGGTCCAAAAACTGCGAATATTGTTTTATGTTTTGCTTATGAACAATGTGTTCTTCCAATAGACACACATTGCAACAGAATCCCTAACAGATTAGGCTGGGTTCAAACAAAAACCCCAGAGCAGACAGAAAAACAGCTTGAAAAAATTCTTCCAAAAAAATACTGGAAAGAATTTAATGCAATCTTCGTCCTCTTTGGCAAAACAATCTGCCAGCCAATAAGCCCTTGGTGTAGTAAGTGCCCAATAAACAAATATTGCCCTAAAATTAATGTCAAAAAATCAAGATAATTTTATTTATTTATATTCTTATAAAATCAAAAGCTCTGCTCTTAGGGGCCTTAGTATTATTAACAACTCAATCATCTCATCTCTCTAACTTATATTCTTGTAAAGTTATAGGTTATTAATTAAATAGGCGAGCGAACAAAGTGAGCGAGCTGTATATCTAAAACCTAATTCACATCAACTGCCTTCTTATAGAATCAATATTTTCAGCTACTTCCTGGCCTTTTTTTGTTAGTTTTATTAATTTAATTCTTCCTTTCTTTTCAAAACTAACCAAGTTCAAAACTTCCAAAGTCTGTAATATCTTAACTGCATGAGAATATGTGCAGTCAACCTCTTTAGCCAAAATACTGCCATATCTCGCCTTAGATAATTTTCTTAAAGCAACTAACATTAAAGCTGGCTTTCTTCTAAAAAAGATATCGAAGTTGTCTTTCATTTTAAAAATAGTATAATATTATATACTCATTCCAAACTATATATTTTAAGTCATATATTACCTTATAAAGCTTTCGATAAGAAAAATTAACCAGTCAGTAACAAAATCAATTACCCTTATTAAAATAGTGACGGGGTGTTACTATGCTTTCCAATTACAGAAACAGAAAGTTTTTTAAAACCCTCAATCTCATCCACTCAACTCTCCATACATCTCCAAATATCCTTTACTAAATAACTCTACCTTACCAGCAATCATCTCAATCCCGGCCCTCCCTTCAGCAACAGAATCTTTCATAAATTGCTCAATATCAGGAGACAGCAAAGCCCTGACAGCTTCTTCCTTAGAAATACTGATTCTTAAATCTTCATTATCAATACTTTCTTTTTTACTATTAGGCATCCCTCCAATTATCTCAGAACTCCAAACCTCGTCGCCCAAAACAAACTCAATCAAAGGATTTTCAAATAAAGGAGATTTATGCAAATAACCAACACCCAATGCAACCAAAATATAATTAATATAATCCCCATTAAATTCTAAAATCCCTTGCTTAATAACTGCCTCTTTATCAATCTGCCCCTGCGCATTAGTATTTGCAAAAACAATATCTTTTAAAGGATTTTCAAGAATAATTTCTGTTTTCTCCCCAGAAAAAAATCCAAAAATAAACATACCTCCTAAAACCAGCCCAATAACAAGAATCACAGCCAAAACTATCCCAATTCTTTTAACAAGCCTATATTTATCCCTCACACGAACTTTATCTGTTACCATCTTTTGTCTCAATCTTTTTATCTATATTTTTACAATTACTAGGCGCTCAACATAATCCATTTAGCAAACTCAAACACCTCATCTCTCGAGCTTATATTTTTGTACGCTTACTAATATTAAAGTAGTTATTAAAATAATTAAGCAAATAACAATATTTAAATATTATCCTACATTCTTCTGCACATGTTAGACATTAAACTTATCAGAGAAAATCCAAGATTGGTGAAGGAAAACATAAAAAAGAGGTTTCAAAAAGAAAAAATCCCCCTAGTAGATAAAGTCCTAAAACTTGATGCAGAGTGGAGAAAACTAAAATTCCAAGCAGATAAACTAAGAGCAGAAAGAAACAAAATTTCTAAACAAATTAATCAGGTAAAAAAGAAAAAGCAGGATATTAAACCCTTAATAAAAAAAGCAAAACAAATCCCAGACAAAATAAAAAAAACTGAGGAAAAAACAAAAAAACTTGAAATTGAAATAAAAGATTTAATGTTAAAAATACCGAATATAATACATAAATCTGTTCCAAAAGGAAAAGATGAATCTAAAAACAAAGTTATAAAAAAATCAGGCAAAATCCCAAAATTTAAATCTAAAGTAAAGAACCATGTTGAATTATTAGAAAATTTGGGAATAGTAGATTTTGATGCTTCTGCGAAAGTCTCAGGAAGTGGTTTTTATTATTTAAAAGGAGATTTAGCTTTGCTAAATCAAGCTTTGATAAACTTCACTATAGATTTTATGAAAAAGAAAGCTTATGAATATATTGAACCTCCTTTATTAGTAAAAAAAGAGATTTGTGAAGCAGCAGAAGATTTTGAAGCATTTCAAACAAAACTATATAAAATTCAAGATGAAAATCTCTATCTCATTCCAACTGCTGAACATGCAATTTTAGGTATAATGATAGGAGAGACAATTCCTGAAGAAAAACTCCCTTTAAAGTTTTTTGGATATTCAATGTGTTTTAGAAAAGAAATAGGCTCTCATGGAATAAACGAAAAAGGACTTTGGAGAACACATCAATTCAATAAGGTTGAACAATTTATTTTCTGCAAACCAGAAGATTCATGGAAATATTATGAAGAACTTAGAAAAAACACAGAAGAAATAATGCAAAAACTTGATTTGCCCTATAGAATTTTTGAATCTTGTTCTGGTGATTTAAGTGACTGGAAAGCAAAAGGGGAAGATGTAGAAGTTTATCGTCCAACTACAAAACAATATGAAGAAGTTATGTCTTTATCAAATTGCACAGATTACCAAGCCCGCGATTTAAATATTAAAGGACTCACAAGAAAGGGAGAAAGATATATCTTGCATACTCTAAATAATACAGCTCTTGCAACTTCAAGAATCATAGTAGCAATACTCGAAAATCACCAGCAAAAAGACGGCTCAATCAAAATCCCAAAAGCTCTTTGGAAATATGCTGGGTTTAAGGAGATTAAAAGGAAGAAAAGATAAAGAAATTAATTACTTAGATTATATTCATGCCCATTCGCAGAAACAGAGCTCATTTTAAATCTATTTCCATCCCAATATCCTGTTATTTTTACAGGTTCAGAATCACCATCTCTCATTTCAGATTCAATTAAAGCTGCAGCATCTGTTAAACGTGAAATATGGTAAGGGCCTGCATTACATAAAACATACTTTTCATCTTCAGTTTTAATAACAGTTGACAAGCTTCTTGAACTATGTGTTCCTCCAGCAACTTGTACGCTCATTGGTTCTCCTATAATAGTTTCTACTGATGGCTTATTAGACTTGTTTTTTCCTCTACAACTAACCAATGTTCCTACAATCAAGGTTCCAGCAATAATTTTTTTATATAATTTCATTCTTACTCTTCTTAGAACTAATCTAAGGTTCTCACCTCTCAACTTGCAATTGTTTACCTTTTATAAATTTTTCCCTCAACCCAAAATATAAAAACTTATTTTTGTATATTATAGTATGAAAAAACCAAAAAAACCAAACCCCAAAAAATTCCGAATCTTAGCAGCAGGCGACTTCCACGGAGATTCAGGCACAGCAAAAAAACTAGCTGAAAAAGCAGAAAAAGAAAATGTTGACTTAGTTATCCTCACTGGAGACATCACAGGATTTGTTGAAACAAAAAATCTACTAAAACCCTTTACAAAAAAAAACAAGAAAGTTGTTTTTGTTCCAGGAAATTGGGA
>JAUUWR010000010.1 GCA_030588935.1 bacterium
GCCCTATTTTTTCCTCTTCCATACCTATCTATCATTAGAAAGTTTTTAAATTCTTTCTTTAATGTTTCCTATATTCTTACAAATAATAAGCTTTTAATATGGGTTCATTTAGCTCTCTTAAGTGCTTTCTCTCTCGAATATCTCATCTTTAAAGCGTAATATGCATAAAGATTCCAAAAAAATAAAATAAAATCCTAATAAGACATCATTTCCTAGTAATATCCTTATCTAACATATATATTCTGGCTAAATAAAACTTATAAATCTACTTTTTGTAATTTCTAAGCGTCAAATAGTAGAAAAATCAAAATTAAAAATATTACAAGTGTCATTAAACAGTTACAACATACCGAAAGGTTTATATACTAAATGCACTTATGTTTATTATCACCTCTTTTTCCCCAGAAGAGTCAGGACATGCTTTTTTGCGTGACACCGGCTCCTCTAGGGTTTCGTGATTTATTATTTATTAATTTTAATCTATAACTAATATTATTAAAAATTAGTAGAAATTATAGTTATTTAGTAAATAATAAAACCCAAATCTCTTCCCCAATACTCAAAATACCTAACTCTCCTACAGAAATCTTTTAAAAGAAAATTCTTTGAAGATTATGTGCCTCGGGCTGTAAGATAAGCAAATCCTGTCTAGAATCAGGCACTACTTAAAAAGGGGCACATGTTTTTTATTTTATATTTTAACTTATATTCTTATGAATATTAAGTTCATACATTAGTAGATTTAGTGAGTTATTTTGTATAGCTTAATCATCTCATCTTCCAAACGTAACATTTTATAAATTATTGATATTATAATATAGTTATAAGTTAATCTCAATTCGTTTTTAAATTTATTTTTTATTCACTTTCCTCTTGTTTTGCCTCTAATTTAATAAACTCAGTATAATGACACTTCCCGCAATACAATCTATCCTTTGCCTTCATTAAAAAAACTCCTGCACCGCATCTAGGACAACTTTTTTCTCTTATAACTTTATCTCCTTCAATTTTATAAAATTTATATTTTTTGGATGTCGGCTTATTCTTATGCGGTTTTTTACCTTTTGCTTCTTTTGCCATTTTATTATTTGATCTTTTTTATTTTTGTTATATTTTATTCTAGAATCTCTATAAATACTAAGCTCTGCGATTGACTTGCTTAGGCTCCTCATCTTTAAAGCTTAAGATTTTATTTATTATTAGTTATTTATCTATAATATTCTTGTAAATTACTAGTATTTATAAAATAAACTAAAAAAATAAGTTTTTAAACTTATCCAAACCCACTAGTTCTTAAATACAAACGAGAAAGAATCAACAAAACGATTATTCCTCCAGCAACCCATGCAAGCTTAATCAAAAACTTTTTTCTCTCAATCATCCATTGCTCAATTTCTTCAATTTCTTTTTCAATAATATTTTCTTTTTTCTTTCTTTTTACCATTATTTATCCAAGAAATTATATTTTATAAACATTTACTTATTTTTTAACTGGAATTCTTACAAATAATAAGTTCTGTTGATGAGTTTGATTTAGCTCGCTTGAGCATCTTTCTCAAATCATCCCAGCTCCAGAACGTTTATTCTTATAAGATTAGTAAGATATTTTTAAAATTATTATATCAAAGATTAAGGCTCCTTAACCTCTTCTTCAGCCTGCTTGTGCTCTCCAACAGCTTTTTGTTCTTGTTCAGCTCTTTCTTCTACAGGAGCTTCTGTAGGTTTTGATTCAGGTTTTTCTTGAACCTGCTCAGATTTTTCTTCAACTGGCGCCCCAGTTTTTTCAGCAGATTTTTCTTCTTTAGCTTCTTCAACCTTAACTTCCTTTTTTCCAGCTTCTTTTTTCTTCTTCTGAACAAATTTCTCTAAATCTTTTTTAGAATCATAAACATAAGCATCAATTTTAAACTCATGACTTCCAAAACCTCCTTTAATATTATAAACATCAATATTTTCCTCAGGTTTCCCAACTTGCTCAGAAACCTGCTTCTTCATTTCATTAAAATTAGGATTTTTTTCAGCCTCCAAACTAAAACTAACCTCCTGTCTTTTCAATAAATCATTTCTAAAATCTTTTATTATTTTCATTTTATTTTTATATTATTTTTTAACTGGAATCTTACAAAATATTACGCTTTGAAGAGGGCTTGTTTGCACTTGGGCATCTCATCTTTCGAATTTAAGCATTTCATCTTCTTACTTACTCAAACTCATCTCCCAAACGTAATATTTTATAAATTATAAGTATTATAATATTTTGGAGTGATTCTCAGACCCTAATAGCATAAACACCTTTTTGATTTATTTTTAATTGCTTTGCTAATTCAGATTTTTCAGGGTCAATAATTTCAACTTTACCTTTAAAAGTATTTGAAACATCTTTCTTCCCACACGATGGGCAAGTATCTCCCTCATAAATCAACTTACAATTCTTGCATGCTTTTTCTTTTGGCATTTTATATTATTTTTTTCCCCTCTTAACTTTTCCTTTCTTTTCAACTTTTTCCTCTTTCACAGCCTTTTTAACACCAGCCTTTGCCTTCTTTTTCTCTTCCTTAATCCAATCCAACTTCCCCAATCCAGGCTGTCTCATTGTTAATCCAATTTTTGGCATATCTCCTTTATAAGATAATGCAACAATTCGCGCTAAACAAGCATCATTTTTTTTCAAGAATTTCTTTGAGTCTTTTCCTAACAATGTATTTGTAGTTGAAAAACTTACATAATCATCCATTGTCTGACTTATATGAATCATTCCTTTCATAATCCCTAAATTTATAAAAGCGCCAAAATTAGTTATCTCATCAATAATCCCAAAAACTAATTCCTGCAATTCTGGTTTCCAGACAATTAATTTAAATTTAGAGTTATAATAGGCAGCACCATCTCCTGGAATAATAATTCCATCTCCAACTTCTAAAACAGAAATTACGCCGATAACTTCACCTATCTCTTTATCATGATAATCAGCATAAGTTTCCTGAAGCTGCTGGGCAACAGCGTCGCTGGTTTTGAGCCCAAATAACTTTGGCTCTACTCTTATGTAATCTTCAATATCAACAACATAGAACATGTTAGAATTATATGAAAAAATATATTTATAAAGGTTGTTATTCCTTAATCAAGTGCTTATGCTTGGTTATTCTTCCTTTGGCAGCCACTCCATTTTTATAACATAACCAACAGCTGTTTTACTGTTACCAAATAATCTATCAACCCAATGTCCATATTTATCCAAAAGCAAACTGAAATTTTCAGAGCTATTTAATTGGATTCTTTCATTAGAAACTATAAAAAAAGCCCCGATAAGCATAAACAAAATAATAAACATTAAGATTTTCATTTTTTCACCTTTTTTATTTATTTTGTTATAATTTTATTTTTATTGAAATTTTATAAAATATTAAGCGCTTAATATAAGTTTTCTTTACGCTTAAGCTTCTCTTCTCCTTAACTTATATTCTTATAAGATTTTGGTATTATATAATATTTATATTATTAAATAGGCGAGCGAACAAAGTGAGCGAGCCCAATATATTAATAATCTCAAACCTTCTCAGCTGCTATGTCTGTCTTATTAAAAAAACTAATATTTTTTGAAGAAGTCCAATCCATTTTAATTGCATTTCCCACAACAGTTTTCAAATTTTGAAAACTATTCCCAAGCCACCCAACATAGACTTTCGCAGAACTTAAAATTCCCTTAACTGTATTAAACTCCAATGAATTTTCTTTATAAACAAGGGCTACACTCGTATACAGGAATAATGCTGCAAATATTAACAATATAATCCAGACCTTATGCCTCATACGGTTCATTTTAAGAGCAATTAATGCAGCCCCAACCAAAATCGCTATTACTATCCAGCTTATCATTTTATCTTTTACCTTATTTAATTTTTATATTATTTATTTTGAAATCTTAAAGGATTATCGAGTTACTCAGATGAGGAGCTTAATTTTCTACTTCGAACCATAAATATTTTATCTATTATTAGTTTATGAAACAGGCGAGCGAATGAAATGAGCGAACCTATATCATAATATAAGATTAAAACATATAAAAAGATTTGGGTTGTTTACCTATTCAATCTCTCCCCAACCCCCTTATACCCTTCAATAATAAAAAATCCAATTATGCATATTCCAATTATCTTCAACCAGTCATAAACTCCTAATGAAACAAAATAAAACAAACTATTCATTGGAGTATACATAACCAACAAATGCAGACCAATTGAAATCAACACAGCATAAATCAAATATTTATTTATAGGAGACTTAAAAACAGACTTGCTGGTCTTGCAGTTAAAAACCAGAAACATTTGAAACATAATAGAAGCTGTTACAACCATTGTCCTTGCTTTATTTATGTCTGCCATATTCCAATAAAAAAACAAAAAATCAATTAAAATAGCTATAAAACCTACAAATAAAATAAATCCAGTTATTCCTTTTAAAATTCCTTGTCTGCTCGGCTTTTTTTTCATAATATATTCCTCAATAGGCTCTGAACTTAATGCCAAAGCAGGCAGGCTGTCTGCAGCAAGATTAATCCATAAAATCTGCAAAGGCAATAAAGGCAATAACTCAGGATTTCTCCAAATCAGCATAACTAAAAGAACCAAAACAACTTCTGCAAAATTAGCAGATAATAAGAATTTAATGAATTTTTTAATATTATCATAAATTCCCCGTCCTTCTCTTACTCCCTGAACAATTGAGGCAAAATTATCATCTAAAAGAACAATATCAGAAGAATCTCTTGCAACATCAGTTCCCCTTACTCCCATTGCAATTCCTATATCAGCTCTTTTTAATGCAGGAGCATCATTAACCCCATCCCCAGTCATAGCAACAATCTCATTTTTCTGTTTCAGAATATTAATTATCCTTAATTTATCTTCAGGGGAAATTCTCGAAAAAACACTAATCTCGCCAATGCAATTAAATAATTCTCTGTTATTCATTTTTTGCAGTTCTTTAGAATCAACAGACTTTCCAACAAGCCCAATCTGTTTAGCAACAGCTTCTGCAGTCAGCTTAGAATCTCCTGTAATCATAATTACTTTAATTCCTGCCTTATTGCACAACCTTATAGCATCTTTCACCTCAGGCCTTGGAGGGTCAATCATCCCCTGAAAACCAACAAACACTAACCCTCCCTCTGCATCTTTTTGCATTATATCTTTATGAAAACCAGGAAATTCCCTATATGCAAAACCTAAAACTCTAAGTCCCTGTTTTGCCATATCTTCATAAACCCCAATTAATCTTTCTTTTTTCTTATCATCCAATTTAACCTTCTCTCCATCAATTAACTCATACTCGCTTTGCCCAACCATTTTCTCAGGAGCTCCTTTAACATAACTAATAAATTTCCTTTCTTGTCTCCTAACAATAGACATCATTTTTCTTTCAGAACTAAATGGAAACTCTTTAACCTTGGGTTCTTTTTCAGTTAATTCTTTTTTATCCAGGAAATTATTTTTAGCAGAAACAATCAAAGCTTTCTCAGTCGGGTCTCCTATAAAATAATCTCCATCTTCCCCCCTCTCAATCCTTGCTTTATTACATAAAACTCCAATCTTTAGCAAAAGCCCTTTCTCTTTTTCAGGGTTCAGCTTCCCATTAGTATAAATTGAAACAACTTTCATTTCTCCTTCAGTCATAGTTCCTGTCTTATCTGCACAAATCACTGTTGTTCTCCCTAAAGTCTCAGAAGCAGGCAATTTCCTGACTAAAACTTTATTTTTTAACATTCTTCTTGTTGCAAATGCAAACCCTAATGATATAACAGCTGGAAGCCCTTCTGGAATTGCAGAAACAGCTAAGCTAACTGCAACTAAAAAAGACTGAAAAATCTCCACACCATCTAAAATCAATAACCCTACTATTATTGCTGACAAAATTAAAATAAAAATTCCAATTCTCTTTGCAAAAATATCCAGCTTTTCTTTAAAAGGATTTTTCTCAGCTTTGACTTCCTGAACCAAGCCTGAAATTTTTCCTAACTCAGTTTTCATTCCTGTATTCACGACAATTGCTTTTGCACTGCCAAAAACAACAGTTGTTCCCTGATAAACCATGTTTAATCTATCAGCCAAGGGTGCAGAAGAGTTTAGTTTCTTGTAAACTTTTTCTTCTGCAACACTCTCTCCTGTCAAGGCAGATTCATTAACTTTTAAACCATTTAAACTTAAGATTCTGGCATCAGCCATAATTTTGTCCCCCTCGCTCAAAACCAAAATATCTCCAGGAACTATTTTCTTAGAATCAATATTCATCACTTTTCCATCTCGCAAAACTTTTGCCTGAGGAACCATTATTTTCTTCAACTTTTCAATCGCTTTTTCAGCTTTATATTCCTGAGAAAACCCTAAACCAGCATTCAATAAAATAATTGCAAAAATAACAACTGCGTCAATAACTGATTTCATAAAAACAGAAAGCACAGCTGCAAAAATCAAAATAATAATTAAAAAAGATTTAAATTGATTAAGAAAAACTTTCACAGCATCAAAATGCCTTGTTTTAATTAATTTATTTTCCCCATATTTTTTTAACCTCTCAGCAGCCTCTTCTCTGCCTAAACCTTCCTCATCAGAATCAAATTCTTCTAAAACCTCTTTTGTAGATGATGCATGGTAATCCATAATATATTATATAAAGAACACTTAAAAAAGTTTACCCAATCCATTAACTTTTAAAACAAAAGATTAATCATTAGTAGTTTAAGCAACTCATTTGCATAACATAATTATTCATTAGATTCCAAAAAATAAAACAAAAATTACTCTTCAGGTTCACTCGCCAAAAAAGCCCACCAAGGTTTTTTGATTCTAATTATTTCTCCGTTTTCTGCATTAACCTGACTCTGGACCTGCATTTTCTTTTTAAATATCCATAAAATTCTCGCATGCCTTTGAACCTGTATTTCATAAGCTAATCCTGTTTCCTCTGTTTCATTTCTTGTTCTTCTTTTCAAAGCAACTTCTTTTAAAGTAATTGTGCAGTTATTTTCCGCAGAACAAAATTTTAATCTTAATCTTTGTAGTGCAGTTTCAGAAGCAGCATCAGGCATTATTTTTACTTCTACATCTCTTCCATTATTTAATTTAACTTTTAATTTTGTTTTATTTCCTTCTGTTTCTTCTTCTAATTCACAATCACAATCAGCAGAAACATTATTGACTTGTAGTAAAAATCTATTTTGAGCTAATTCTCTAACTCTAATTTGTTCTCCTGCTGGGCTTGTATAAACTCCTGCTTTAACTCTATTTCTTATTATTTGCCCTAATCCTTGTTTTCCTTCTCCATTTTCTTCTTCTTCATCTTCTTCATTACAAACCCCATCATACCAATAACCACCAGCATCAGTACATTCAGAGTTTCCTGTACATAAATCTAGATTATTAGAATCGCAGATTGCAGTTTGATTGTTACCATTAGTTGCATTATTAGTATCATTCTCATCAGCAAAAACTACAACAACTCCAACTAAACCAACTAACAAAATTCCAAAAACCAACCCAAACATTAATTTTCCCATACTATCTAATTATTTTTGTATTTAAATATCTTTTGACGTCTCCAGCATCAATCATCAAGCAAACTCTATTCCTTAAAACTCCAATATTAACTAAGTCATAAGATTTTAAATTATAGATTTCTAAACCTAATTAAATAAAATAAAAAATAAAAAATAAAATTATAACTTATTAGCAATTGCTAACACAATACTTACAATAGTCAATACAACCACTATCCATCCAGCAACAACAGTTATGATTTCTGGTATATATGGGATTGTCAAAGCCCCACCAACCATTCCAAAACCTACTGCTAAAGATACTAAAATCCCTGTCAACCAAGCAGCCAAATTAACTAAATTTGATACTGGTCTTCCTTGTACCATTTCTTTTACCTCCTTTTTTATTTTTAATTATTAGTAATATAAAAAGAAAATTGTTTTTTATAAATGTTTCTATGATTAACAAAATGCCCCTGCCGGGCATCGAAATTAAGGCTATTTTTTTCAATGCCCCAACCGGGCAATGAAAGGTAAAAAGTTAAATGCCCCTTCGGTGCATTGAAGTTGGTGTGAATGCCCTAATGGGGATTTGGAACATGTAGTATTATAAGAAAACCAGAAAACTTATTTACTTAAGAACTTTGATCCTATTAGCAGGGACTGTATGACCTCGTTGACCTATTGCTCCTTTTTCAATCTGAACTTCAATTTTTGTTCCTGGCTCGATCAAAGCATCTATACTTTCTTTTCTCATATTTTTTGTTGATTCAACTTGAAATACTTTTCTTTCATTTTCAGTATCTAATGAGAAAGAATATCTACTTTCCTTAGATGGATTCATAAAACCTCCTGCTGTTGCAGGCATATACCTCTCACTAAAAACAGTGCCCTGTAATTTCATATATTTTGATGGTGCCTCCTTTTTTTCACATCCACCAAAAATTAATGGCAGAGTTACAATACCAACACCAATTGCTTTATATAATCCTTTCATTTTAATCTTCTTATGGATAAAAAAAACACTTTATAAATCTTTCTATGATGTAACTACTTTAAAATTATAAATATTATTAGAAATAGAATAGAAAATTATATTAACTCTAATGTCTTTTACTTTCTATAAAAATAAAAAAGATGCAAAAATGATTTTTAATTTCACATTCACAAAAGTGGAGGGAAAAACAAAATATACCCTAAGCTTTAACCAAAAATGGCCAAAGCTTCAATGCCCAGTCGGTGCAATGAAGTTATTTCTATGCCCCAACCGGGATATGAAGTAAAACTACTTCAATGCCCCCGCCGAGATTTGAACTCGGGTCACTGCCTTGAGAAGGCAGTATGCTTGGCCACTACACTACAGGGGCTTGACAACTAATTCAAAGAAATAAAAATTGTTTATAAAACTAACCATATATTATACTAAGAAAGATTAAGCTACTTAGAACATAACTCAATAGATTATCAAATTACAAATATGAAAACCTAAATTTAAAAAGAAAAAGGTAAAACTATTTCTTAAAAACCTTATAACCTTTTCGAACTTTCTTCTTAACCTTTATTCCAATTTCATCGCCTTTTTTTGCTTTCTCTACTTTCTCATGCTGTATCTGCATGCTCTTAACTGGCTGTTCAAAGTCAATTTCTCCTCCAGTAATCCTTACTGTGTCTCCAACTTTCAAAGGAGCCGCCAACTTAATCGCTGCAACCTTAACATGGTCAAAATAGTTCGAAACAGTTCCGATTTGTTTTTCTGCCATGTTTCACTTAAGAAAAACCTATATTTAAGCTTTGTGGATTACTTAGTTAGCCAAAGAGAGATTAAAGAATGTTTTTCTACATAAGGTAAGATGTTATTATAATAATCAAATTCTATTTTATCAACAAAACCCGGTTGATAAAGCATTTTAACAAGAGCTCTTTTTATGTAATCAATTCCAAAACTCAATTTATTATTTAATATATAATCCCATTTTTCCTTAGGAAATTTTAATAAATCATCCATTAAAACAAGAGAAAAATATTCTTCATTATTAATAGCATTTCGATTAACTAGAATTGTTGCTAATTGGCCTACCTTAAGTTTTCTAAACATCATTCTAAAAATAGCCCCACCAGGATTCGAACCTGGGTCCTTCGGCCCAGAACCGAAGATACTTGACCACTATACTATGGGGCTTTAATAAAAAATTAATAGCAATTCCCTATAAAAATCTTCTTATTAATAATTTAAAGAACTACTTCCCCTTCCTCTGCTTTCTTTTCTTCTTGACACGTCTAAGTCTCTTTCTCTGCCATTTCCATCTCATTTGGTGCTTTTTCTTCCATCTACGACTCGAACGTTTCATAAGATGAAAAAATAGAATGAGTTTTTAAATGTTTTTAAAACAAAATCATCAACAAATAAATATCAATATCTTATAAAATATAACGCTTAGAAGATGGTATGCTTAAGCTCTTCATCTAAATAATATAATCATTCATAAGATTCTAGATAAAAGATTAACAGATTATAAAGATTAGATAATAAAACATAATAATCTTTATAAAACATTTTAGCCATCTTTCAAAATGGAACTTCTAAACAATCAAGAATCAAAAAAACAACCAGATTATAAAACTTCAGAAATCTGGACTGAAAAATACCGCCCAAAAAAATTTGAAGAGCTTGTCGGACAGGACGATATTATAAAAAAAGTCCAGAACCTGACAAAAGCATTAAACATCCCCCACTTATTATTCGCAGGTCCAGCAGGAACAGGAAAATCAACTCTTGCTTTAATTGTTGTAAAAGAATTATTTGGTCCTAGTTGGAGAGAAAACTATCTTGAATTGAACGCGAGCGATGAAAGAGGAATTGATGTTGTAAGGCAAAAAGTAAAAGACTTTGCAAGAACAAAAGCTCTTGGAAATGTTCCTTTCAAAGTAATTTTCCTAGACGAAGCAGATGCTCTAACAAAAGAAGCTCAGCAGGCACTAAGAAGAACAATGGAAAATTATACAACAACCTGTAGGTTTGTTATGTCATGTAATTATTCTTCAAAAATTATTGACCCAATTCAGTCAAGATGCGCGATTTTTAGGTTCAAGCTCTTAGAAAAAAAAGACATTGAAAAAAGAGTAAGGTTAATTGTAGAAAAAGAAAACCTTCAAATTTCTGACCAAACAATAGAAGCCCTATATGAAGCAAGTGAAGGAGACTGCAGAAGAGTTATCAACCTTCTCCAAGCAAGCGCATCAATCTCACCAACAATCACAAAAGAATTAGTCAACACATTAATTTCAACTGCCAAACCAGCAGATATAAAAATAGTCTTAGAATATGCCTTATCAGGGGATTTCTTAAAATCAAAAGAAAAATTATTAGATGTTATGTTAAAAGAGTCTATTGCAGGAACAGATATAATCAAGGCAATTCAAAAAGAAATCTGGAATCTGCAGATAGATGATGAATTGAAAGTCAGGCTAACAGAAAAAACAGGTGAAACCGAGTTCAGGATGACAGAAGGGAGTGATGAATTTATTCAATTGGAATCTCTTTTAGCAAGTCTTGTCCTTGCTGGTAAGGGGTTGAAGTAAAATGGGAATTTACAAGACAAAAAAATTTATTGAAGCATATAAATTCGCGAGATATGCCCATAATAAACAAAAGAGAGACTGGAGAAGATTATATCACGCATCCAGTAGCTGTTCAAAAAATAGCAAGAAAATATGGAGCAGACTTCTTAACACAATGTGCTTGCTTATTACATGATGTTGTTGAGGACACTAACATCAAATTAGAAGAAATAGCTAAAAAATTTGGACAAGAAGTTGCTTTTTTAGTTTATGGTGTAACAAAAGCAAAGACTCAAGAAAAAACATTTGAAAAAATAGAAACCTGTATACAACAAGATAAAAGGGTTATATTTGTAAAATTAGCAGATAGAATACATAATACATTAACCATAACAAAAAGAATAAGGGAGAAATATAAAAATTCAAATAAGTGGTATATTAATACTGGTAGACAACATGGGTATAATGATTTAGCAGATAGATTAGAAGAATTAAATAACAATTTATAAAATGAAAATCTTTATAGTTTGTAGCAAACATTTCTATCATAGAATTCCAAAAATAAAAGAAGAGTTAGAAAACTTAGGACACAAAGTAATGCCCCCCAATAGTTATGATGAACCACTCAAAGAAGAAGAAATGAAGAAAATTGGAAAATTAGAGCATTCAATCTGGAAACAAGGTATGATGAGGCAACATGAATTTAAAATAAAACAAAATGATGGATTATTAGTTTTAAATTATAAAAAAGAGAATCAACCAAATTATATTGGAGGAGCCACATTTATGGAGATTGTCAAGGCATGGGAATTACAAAAACAAGTTTTTCTTTATAATCCAATACCCCAAAATATCTTCACAGATGAATTAACTGCTATTAATCCTGTTATTATTAATAGAAATTTAAATTTAATAAAATGAGCCCCCCACTCCCCCTAACCGAAAAACACCGTCCAAAAAACTTCACAGAAATAAAAGGACAAGCCATAGCTATCCAAGAAGCAATAACTTTCTTTAAAACATTTCCAATGAAAAAAGCTCTTATTCTAAATGGTCCTGTAGGAGTAGGAAAAACCTGCATCGCAATTGCATTAGCAAAAGAATTTAATTTAGAATTATTTGAATTAAATGCAAGCGACTTAAGAAACAGATCAAAACTTGATGAAATCTTAAAACCTGCAACAGCTCAAAAATCTTTATTTAAAAAAGGAAAACTAATTTTAATGGACGAAGCAGACGGAATAACTACATCAGACAGAGGAGGACTGCCAGAGCTTGTTGCATTAATAGAAAAAACCAAACATCCAATAATAATAACTGCAAATGACATCTGGCAGAGAAAATTCAATTTACTCAGAAGAAAATGCCATTTAGTCACATTAAAAGAACTAAAACAAGAAACAATTTCTGAAATCCTAAATAATATTCTAAGAAAAGAGGGAATAGCAATAAATCCAAAAACAATAAATATCATTATAGAAAACTCAAAAGGCGATATGAGAGCAGCACTTAATGATCTTGAGACAGTTTTAAGTTTAGGAGAAGAAATCTTTATTGAAGAACTAAGTGAAAGAGAAAAACAAGAAACCATTTTCAATGCACTAAAACAAGTCTTTCAAGAACAAACAAACGAAAAAACAATCTCAGCATACAACAACATTAATCTGGATTTAAACGAAATCCTTTTATGGATTGAAGAAAACATTCCTTTAGAATACCAGGGGCAGGCACTTGCAAAAGCTTACGACTCTCTAAGCAAAGCAGATTTATTTAAAGGACGAATTTACAGACAGCAATACTGGAGGTTTTTAGTTTATCAAAACTTTTTCCTCTCAGCAGGAATTTCTGCAGCAACAAAATTAAAATATAAAAAATTCACTCAATACAAAAGACCATCAAGAATATTAAAAATCTGGCTCTCAAACCAAAAAAACGCAAAAAAAAAATCCATTACAATTAAATATGCAAAGCTCACTCACATGTCAAAAAAGAAAGCCAATAAAGAATCCTTCCTCTTCCCTTTAATCATAAACCAGCGAGCACAAGATAAATTAGATTTAAATGAAAAAGAAAAAGAATGGTTAGAAGATAAAAGAGAGGGGATGATTGAAAGCAATGAATTAGAAAGATTTAAAAACTAGACAAGATTAAAAAAATCAACCAATAGAAAGAAGAGTTCTGATAAGTAATAAAATGGATTTTAAAAATATAGATTCAAACAATCCCGAACACAGAAAAGAATTTGAGGGATTAGTTGGGCTGGCACTTAAACACCATTTTGAAAATGAACCAGTATTTTATGAAGGAACCCCTCATTTGAGTAATGAAACTCTAGATAGAATGTACACAGGAAAAATATCAAAAGAAGATAGGGCTCAGGCGATTGAACATCTTGTTAATTGCCAAGGATGTTGTAATGATTTGCAATTTTATATTGATTTAATGGATTATCATAAAGAGAAGGAGGGTTCTGATATTAAATAAATAATTAAGATATAAAATGGAAAAACAAACTATTAAGAATAGAATAAATGAACCATATATCAGAGAAAGGAAAGAATTGATAGAAAGAGAAGGGTTAACAGGAAGACATGATGAAAGAGTAACAAAAATACGACTTGAAATACTTGAACATTTATTCCCAAAAGATTTCAAAATAATGAGAAGAATATATGAAAATAATAAAAAGTTATGGAAAAATAATAATATAGATAAAATTTATGATATAGTCTCTGACATTAATGAGGTATATCCCTCGATTGTACCTCACAAGCATGTTTTAGCTTATGTCCCATCTACGAATGAAGAGAACCCCGATAGTAAAATAGCCTTTTATAATCTTAAATCGAAAAGATTAGAAGTAAGAGCTCCCTTTGATTACAGAGAAGAGCCTTCAGATAGAAAAAGTACAAAAATCAGAACATCCAATAATGTAAAAGATATTTTTAAAGATTTTAGTATTAAAGAGGTAGTTAAAACAATAGGTGTTTATGAAGCACCTTATGAACATTTAACAGAAAATGGGAAGTTTATTTTGCCCCAATTTGAACATAATTCTGAACCTTTTGGTTGTTTTTTTAAAGATTTAATATATAAAAAACCGGACTCCTACATGAGTGGAGGAGATATAGTACCAGAGTCTTTTGCCAAAGATAGTTTTGAAATAGAACCCAGACGTCTAAAAAAAGGTTTTTTGTTTAAACCAGTAGAAAATAAAAAAAGGCTACGACAAATAATAAAGGATCCTAAATGGTTTAAAAGAGCCTATTTATTGAAGATGTTTTTTGATGAAGATTATAAGATTAAAAAATAAAATGAAAGAGATAATTAGTTCTTGAATAACCCCAAAACTTTCTTAAGAAAAATTTAAATAATCTTTTATTTATCTTCAGATAAATTTATAAATCTCTGATTTATAATAAAAAAAGGGGAGAAGAGTTCTGACTAATAATCCACCCAACTACAAAAAATAAAAAAACAAAAATCCCTAACAAAATTCTTTTAAAAGTCTTCTTGTGATTCTTCAGGTTTTTCTTCACTTGGTTTTTCTTCCGGTTCTTCAGATTTTTCTTCTGGCTCTTCAGCAGCTTCTTCAAGTTCTTCTGATGCTTCTTCAACCTTTTCTTCAGATGTTCCTTCTGGAGCTTTTTCTTCAACTGCTTCTTCTACAGCTTCATCCTCTGCTTTATCTTCAGCCATAGTTTCTGCTGTTTCATCAGATAACTGAGATTGTCCTTCCCCAACAGCAGAATCTGCTTCACCTTCCCCAATCTTTTCCATTTTCCCAAACTTTCCAGCAGTCAACTGTTTCTCGCCTTGAAACTCATTAATATAACCATTAGTTATCTTAACTTTGTCTCCAACCTTAAACTTATTAATGTCCTCATTCCACAAGCTTAATTTAATAGTTCCAGAATCATCTTTCAAAACTGCATCAGCAACTCTTAATTCTCTGCCAAACTTATTAAAAGTCTTCGTTTCTCCAATTTCTATGATTGTTCCTTCAACATCAACATTGTTTTGCCTTACTTCTAATTCAGATATTTGTACCATTTTCTAACTTTTTGATTAAACTTTTCTTAAAAGTTTACCTCCTTACACTCTATTTAATTTTCCTTGTTTTAAAATTATTTTCTTTTATTTTTAATTAGCATTGAGCTTGAGTGTCACTTCCTTCTTCATACCCCCACATAGGGCTTGGTGTTGCTGTAGATAATTCTTCATTGCATTCTTCAGGTGCATTATTAAAAGCAGAGCAGATTGTTTCTAAATAAGCAGCAGGACTTCTGCCAGAACTTATCTTTTGTCCATTAATAACAAGGCTCGGACTCCCACTAACTCCATAACCCTGACTCAATGCAGAATCTAAATCATAATAATCATCTGCTTTTCCTGATTTGCACAAATTTAATTTAGCTTCATCAATCTTAGTTTCTTTCAAACACCTGTCACTATCTCCATCTTCCAAAAAACAAGTCAGATAATCTAAATATTTATCTGCTTGCTCTTCCCTTATACAAACTTGAATAGGAGTTTCATAAGGCTCTTGCTTTTCTCCCTCATGCATAAAATAATGAATAAACCTTATTGCACCATCAATCTTATCGCCTAATAACTCAAAAACAGGAATCATTCCCTTTTCAGCCTGGGTTCCATAAGGACAATGAGTCATAACAAACAACTCAACTTTAGGCTTGTCAGATTTAGGAACCTCTACTGGTTCTTGTTGAGTCTGTTGTGTAATTATCCCTAAAGGAGTCAAACCACTAACCAAATTTTCTCCATCCAAGGTAATATAAACAGGAACCTTTCTCCCTTGCATAGAAAGAATCACTTCATATAATCCGCTTTTCTTATTCACTTCCACTAATTCTGCTGCAATTCCCTGAGAATCTGCAAAATCCAAAATCTTCTTGCTGGCAACATCCTCTGAAACAACATTCCCAGTAATCCCTCCCCTAAAATTTATAACTAAAAGAACAATCACAGCAACCAACAAAACAATACTAACAATCATCCAAGGGTTGCTTTTAACTTTTTCTTTGATTTTAGAAACATCAAATTTATCAGGATTATTGTCAATGCTTTTCTCAGTTTTTTCACTTCTTCCAGCAGTCTCTGCATCTTCACTCTCTCGCTCACTCGTCTCTGTATTTTCACTTTCTTCTCGTTTCTCGTCTTCCATTTTTTTTAAAAACAAAAACCCTTTAAAAACATTGTGGTATTTCAGATATAAAAACAATTAAAAACAAATTTATCCTTATTTAATTAATATATTAATAACTTACAAGAATATTACGCTCTAAAGAAGAGTTTGTGTGCTAAATGAACCCATATTCGGAGCTTAATAGTTTATAAGATTATAAATAAAAATATAATATAAAATGCCAC
>JAUUWR010000107.1 GCA_030588935.1 bacterium
GACATGACTAAATCACCGACAGCAGCTTTTAAAATTCCTCCAACTATGGGGATTCTTGCTTTTTCTGAAAAACTATTAATAATCTCTTCTCTTTCCTTGCTCTTTATTGTAAATTCCATAAACTTTTAAATGCGAGAAGATATTTAAATTTATGGAAAAAATAATAACAAAAACAAAACTAGAAAAATATTATAATTTAACAAGCAAGGCTTTGGCAATTGCAAAAAAATCAATTGCAAAAGGAAAAGAAAAACAAGCAAAAGAAATAATCAAAATGGTTTCTTACTACCTCGAAGATTCCCAACATTTTAAAGAAAAAAAAGATTATGTAAATGCTTATGGATGTTTAAATTATGCTCATGGCTGGCTTGACTGCGGAGCAAGATTAAAAATATTTAATGTTAAAGATAACAAATTATTTACAGTTTAATTACCAAAACTATAGAGGATAGGTTTAATAATACAATTTAAAACTGCAAAAAAAGCTTTATCTTCATTTTTTGTACCTAAATCTGCTGTAAAATGATAATTTCCAGAACCATTTTCCTCTAAACTTAAATTTCTTAAAAATCCCTTATATTTATCTTTTTGTTTTTTTAAATAACTCAAAGCTTTATTTTTCCAAAACTCTTTTGTTCTAATAGATTTTATTTTTTCATCAAATCCTTCAATATATTTTTTCTCAATTAAAACATCTAACTCTCTCCCACAAACCTCAAAATCAAAAATAATGCCGTCAAGATTAACAGATTTTGGAGAAACCCTCTTAAATCTGCCTTCACATTGTTTTATTCCTGACTCATCTATTACTGGAACCAAATGCTTTATAGTCCTACTAGCAAAATATTCTCCATTAATCATTTACAAAAACCACAAAACCCCTATTAAAAATCATTATTGCACTCCAAAACATATATCTAAAAGACAATCTTTAAATAAACAAATTATTTAATATCAATAATAAAAATATCAATAACTTTACAAATATTAAGCTCTGGAGATAAGCTCATCAATTTCAAGAGGGGAGTTTGTGCTCGCCAAATGAATCCATATTAAGCGCTTAATAATTTATAAGATATAAGTTAAAAATAATATAAAAAAATGAAAAAAAGAGTGATTGTAATAAGTTTAGGTGGGAGTTTAATCATCCCAAATAAAATTGATGTGGAATTCCTAAACAATTTTAAAAAAGTTCTTCTTAAAAACAAAAGAAAATATAAGTTTGTGATTGTTTGTGGAGGAGGAAGCACAGCAAGAACTTATATTAAAGGGCTTGAACAACAAAAAACAAAAAAGAAACAATATTTTCAAGGACTTTTAGGTATTTCAACAACCCGTCTCAACGCAAGATTCATGACATATTTTTTTGGCTAAGATGCTCACCAGGGAATCCCTCATGATATGAAAAAAATAAAAAATCTTTTGAAAATCCATAATATTGTTTTCTGCGGAGCATTAAGATATGCAAAAAAAGAAACCTCTGATTCAACATCTACAAAACTTGCTCATTATTTTAAAAGCCCCTTCATAAATCTAACTAATGTAAAAGGTTTGCATGATAAAAACCCAAAAAAATTCCGCTCTGCTAAATTCATTCCAGAAATCTCACATAAAGATTTTCTAAAAATAGCTAAAAAACAAGAGTTTAAACCAGGCCAGCATTTTGTCTTAGATCAAAATGCAGCCAAGATTATAAAGAAGCATAAAATACCAACTTACATTCTTGGACCTGATTTAAAAAATCTAAATAATTTATTAAATAAAAGGCATTTTGTCGGGACGATTATAAGTTAAGATAACAAAGTCAAACTAAACTACTCAAACGTTAAATTCTTAAATATTGTAAATTATAGATAATTATGAATATTATTAATACATCCAATCTAAATGAAGCGCGCAAACAAATCCAAAAACTAAAACGCGAAAACAAAGAAACAGTCATACAAGCCCAAGACAACAAATTCAACAGAAAAATCCTCGAAAATCCTGACACAAACATCCTCCTCTCACCAGAATTTCACGACAGAAAAGACAAGCTAAAACAAAGAGATTCAGGACTAAATGAAATCCTTTGCAGATTAGCTAAAAAAAATAATATAAAAATAGGGATAAACCTTGCTGAAATCACAAAACTTGGAAAAAAACAAAAAGCAATAATCCTAAGCAGGATAATCCAGAACATAAAACTCTGCAAAAGAACAAAAACCCAAATAACACTCTTCCCAAAAAAACATAAAAAACAAGATGTTCTTTCTTTTTTCCTAACCCTAAAAAGCTCAACTCAACAGGCTAAACAGGCTTTTTAATACTTTTTAACCCTTTTGTTATTACCCCTAAATTTATAAAACTTATAATCTATAAAAATAATATCATTAACTTATAACATTATTACGCTCTGAAAATGGATCGCTTAAGCAAAACTCATCTGTAGAACTTAATATTTTGTAAAATTCCAGAATAAAAATAAAATATGGCAAAAGAACAACAAAACCTCCAAAACCTAATAGAATCTCTTTCACCAAATGAAAGAACAATAATTCCTTACTTAAAAGAAAAAACCCTTGAAGATATTAATAAAAAAATAGATTTAGACAAGACAACAATACTAAGAGCCCTAGAATTCCTTTCAAACAAACAAATACTTACATTAAAAACAAAACAAGAAAAAATAGTTGAGTTAGGGATTAATGGCTTAAGGTATATTAAAGACGGCTTGCCTGAAAGAAAATTAATTAATTTAATTGCTGAGAAAAACTCTCTCCAACTTCAGGAAGCAAAAAAACAATCAAAACTTAGTGATAATGAATTTAAAGCAGCTCTCGGAGCCCTAAAGAAAAAAGCTTTAATAAATCTTATAAACCAAAACATAATTCTCGCAGGAAAAAAACAAGAAATCATAGAAAAAACTCTTGAAGAAAAATTCTTAGAATCTCTGCCAAAAAACATAAATCAACTACAGCCACAAGAAAAACTTGC
>JAUUWR010000036.1 GCA_030588935.1 bacterium
CTTCTTCATCCCCTGATGGGTGTGGTTTAGGATCTACACAATCCAATGTTATTGGTGTTCCTAACAATTGCTTCTCTGGGGTTGGATCTCTTACCCAATAACATTCAGCAAAAGTATAATCTATTAAATCAGTTTCAAATAAATAATCATCTGGGTTCAATGCCGTTAATCCAGGTTCACTATAATCACTTGATGGAACTAACCATATCTTAGCTCCTGTACAATGTGAATAGTAGTCTGGTTCACCACAATAGTCATGTTCATTAATATCCATATTTGCATCAGGATAACTTGGTAAATTCATACCTAAATCCACATTTCCACTAACAACTAGATCTCCATTAATATCTGAAGTTTCTTTAACTATCAAAGCCCCTGGATTATCTCCCCCCCAATTCACAAACCTATCTGGTTTATCAGCATAATATATTAGAGAGTAATCTGTCTCTGGTTTAAGTCCTTCAGCGTTAAGTGAATACTCAAATTTCGGACCCATGTCATTATATTCTAATGTTGCTTGTATTTCATCACCAGGAATTTCTTGCCAATCAGGATCTTTGTTTTCAAGAATCAAGACTAAATCCTCTCCAGTAATTGATTCATCTTCACTACAAGGAATATTTGGCTCTCCTATCGTCTTTTCTCCAACAGGTGGCGTCTTATCAACAAAGAAACAATTCTTATTTATATCTTCAACATTTCCAACATTATCTATAGCATAAAATTCAAGTAAATGGCAAGATTCTTCGTCTTTTTGTATATTAAATGATAGATCTTTTTCTTCCCCCTCATTCAATTCTTCATTCCAATCTCCTGATCCCTCTGCAAATTTACATCCGCTACCTTCAGACATACAATATCTATCTGGAACAATAGTATTTCTCCACTTAATCTTTTCAATTCCAGCATCATGTTTTTCTAGGAAGTTATCAGTAGCAGATAAAGTTATAATAGTAGCTGTGTCAATCCATTCAAGTATATGTTCTTCATCAATATAGACAACTTTATAAGTTCCTTTAGGTGAAAATGATTTTGTTGTTTCTGGTTTAGTTGTGTCTATGCAAATATCGGGTTCAATAAATACATAATATCCTTCAGGATCTCTTGTTTCCATAAGCCATGTTCTGCAACATTCTGTTTCAGGAGTCTTTGCAGAATAAGTAAAATCTTCTGATTCACCAGAATTTATTTCATTGCCTGATTGTGCTGTCCAAAAACAAAAATTTCCAATTGTATTTGTAGCATAGTAAGGACCATTCCATCCTGAAACTGCGTCACACTTTAAGTTTTCAAATTCATTTTGTTCATATATTCTAAATTCATGAATTGGGTCTCCCGAAGTACATTTCACATGAACATTAAAATTTTCTGTAATTCCTCCCTCAACAATATTTGGAGTAACAGTGGCAGTAGAATCATGCGTCATCGCCAAAACCAACCCAACAACCAACACAATAGAAATTAAACCAAGAATTACAACTGATATTTTTGCCATCGATTTTTTATTTTTAAACATCCCTTTCAAGTTCATGAAACATATAACAAAGAATTCTTTATAAATATTATGACAATGCAAGCAATAATTCTTTTTATTACTTGCTGGTAAAAAAATAAAAATAAAAAAACAAAAAACATTTTTTAATTAAACGCCACCTAACAAATTACTTGTCCTCCTACACAGATTCCATCTCCAGCACAAACGTCATTTATTGTGCAAGGATCTCCATCGTTGCATGCTATATCTGGTGTAGGTGCAAAAAAACAGCCTGTTGATGAATCACACGAATCACTTGTACATTGATTACTATCATCACAAATTACTGATTGTCCTCCTACACATGTTCCATCTACAGCACAAGAATCATCTATTGTGCAAGCGTCTCCATCGTTGCAAACATTACTGTTGTTAGGAGTATTAGTACATACCCAATAATCACATGCATCGTTTGTACAAGGATTGCCATCATCGCAATCTTGATTATTGTTACATTCTCCATTAATTGGACATCCTTCATCTGTCCATCCATCACAATCATTATCTTTACCATCACAAACTTCTGGATTACCTGGGAACCTTTCCGAATCATCATCATCACAATCAAGCCCCAAACATCCTGGACCAACACCATAACCATCTTGGTCAGCGTCAATACATTCCTCTGGAGAAGGTTGCTGTTGTTCAAGAGCAGCAATTCTTTCTTCTAGTGCTATTATAGCATTCCATAGTTGTGTAAATGGGTTGTTGCCTGATTTTGTTGATTTGTCTGATACTGCTAAAGCAAAACCAGATATTAATATTATAATTGTAAAAATAATTCCAAATAAAATTAGTTTTTTCATATAATAATATAGGAGGGTTTAGTTATAAACATTATGACAATCCAAGCAATAATTCTTTTTGTTACTAATTGGTTAAAAAATAATTCAAAAGAAAGTTTTTACTTGAAGTTGATGAAAACCTAAAACCAAAAGTTTTAAATATCATGATGTTTTAATCATATTGATATAAGCTCAGTATGGTCTTCGGGCAATGCTGAGCCATTATATTTTAATCTATAATTTTATTTATGATGTTATTAAGTTTAATAGAATAATCACACGCATTTCTTAAATTATAAGATGAACTTAAACTAAAATAAGCATTTTCGATTTTCTTTCCTAATTTTTTCACTCTTTTTATTGGAGATATAAAATCCTCGTCGCCTGAAACAATAATCGCAGTGTCATAAAAATTCTCATAAGCCTCGCCTACAAAATCACTTACTAAATGAGTATCATCACCCTTTACTTCATATTTAATTTCCCCTTTTCTTTTTGTTTTTCTTAACTTGCATATTATGACTTTAAATTTAGGAATCTTTCTTAAAACATTAAAAAATTTCTGCTGGTTCCAATAAATTTTAGGATTTGCACTAATATCTAATGGAGCATTATAATAAAATACCTTTACCAATTTTCTATCTCCAATTAATTCATTAATCAGTTTTTGAAAATTAACCTTATTAACAATTTTTAATTTTTTTGTACTATGATAAAAATTACTTCCGTCAATAAAAATCACCACTCTCTCTTGTTTCTTTTCCATATTGTAATTAAAAGAATCTAAATTAAAAATCTATTGGTTTATTTTTTATCTCACAACCCCCCCCAACACCCAAACCATAAAAAATCATCTCTTACTCAAACCAAATGAAAATTTAAATCCGAAAGTTTTAAATATTAAGATGTTTTAATTATATTGTTAATTGCTCAGTGCTGTCTTCGGAGAGCACTGGAGCTTTTTATTATTTTTCTTATCTATAATATGATAAATCATTAAGCTTGGTTCTGAAGAGATTAAGCTTCTCATCTTTAAAGCGTCATATTTTTGTAAGATATAGATATTTTTCTTAAACCAAACAAAAAACATAATTTTATAAGGTTTGAATTATTATATTTTATAGAGGTGAAACAACCTCAGAGAATTCTGAGAAAATAGAATGAAATTAGATGAAGATAAGAATATTGAAGTAGAATCTGAAGGAGATTATAAAAAAGGAAAAATTAATGACTGCGCTTTTACTTATAACCCTGAACAAAACCTATATACTAAAGATCTAATGCATTGCGTTGGATTAGCACTTATAGATGAAGTTAAGGGCATAAGAAAGAGAGGGTTAATACATATCTACTATAATAAAGAGTTTGTAAGAAATGGAGACAATAATATAATTCTTCCTGATGAAAAAGTAAAAGAAACTTATAACCTCCTAAAAAACTTTGTAGGGGATTTTAGACTAAATGAAGAAGGAAAAAAGATTTTTAAAAATCCAAAAGCACTTATGGTTTATGTTCGTAGTGTACCTATTGGCACATCAGTAGAAAAAATAGTTTTAAGAAATGAATTTACTGACATAGCTGAAGAAAAAAAGATTAAAGATACAGACAGATATGAAAATCCAATGGCAGATTAT
Organism: bacterium; assembly: GCA_030588935.1. GTDB lineage: Archaea > Nanobdellota > Nanobdellia > Pacearchaeales > GW2011-AR1 > ARS1285. The sequence goes on from JAUUWR010000036.1 coordinate 3,954, forward strand.
ATTGGAAATTGGTTAAAAAAGAAAAAAATAGAATTATATGCTTCACAAGCAACATCAAATAAAAAATTGCCAAGTGTTTTAAATATGGAAGATGACCCAAAAGAAATTCACCATAAAGAATTTTGTTTAGGACATGATAGAATAAGAATTGGTATGTATAATAAAGATGGAGTTTTATTAAATAAAAATGATTATGAAGATGGATTAGATTTTTAATCAACTCTTCACAATATTTAAAAACTTAATCTTTCTCTAAAACATATAAAAGATGGTATGGTTAGAAGTTGAAACTAAAGTTCGAATTGATTCTAAAGAAGTTAATAATCTAAGAAAGAAAATCAAAAAAATAGCCAGGTTTGTGAAAAAAGAAACTCGTGGGGATGATTATTTTGCTATAAGAAGATTTAGAAAAAAATCTTATCCCAAGAAAGCTTTCAGAATCAGGAAAAAACCAGATAAATATGAAATTAATTTTAAAAAATGGCTGAGAAAATACTGGGACAACCAGATTGTTGTTAAGCAGGAATTTGAATTTGCTTTAAAAGATAAAGAAGATGTTGATAAATTATTGGCATTGTTCAGGGATCTGGGTTTTAAACAATGGCTTAAAAAAAGAAAAACTTCTGAAAGTTATGTTCATAAAAAAGACAAGAGGATTGTTATTGAAATAAATAAAGTTGAGCATTTGGGTTATTTTATGGAGATAGAGTATTTAGCCAAGCCAAGTGAGATTGATAGCGCGAAGAACAAGATTCGCAGAGTTTTGAAAGAGTTGGAGATTAAGCCTGAACAAGTAACTAATAAAGGTTATACGCGGATGCTTTGGGATAAAGGGATTAAGGATAAGAGGTATTTTATGAGATGAAACTAAAAAAACCAACCCCAAAACAACTAGAAAAATTTGTAAAACCTTTTTGTGCTACATTAGATCCAATGCACAATTGGAAACATATATTAAGAATTAAAAGAAAAGTTACCTTTTTAAAAAAACAATATAAAAATCTAGATAAGGATTTTTTAAATTTTTTAATATATTTTCATAGTTCTAGAAAATGGGCTAGAAAAAATAAAAAGAGGATTATGAAATTGGGTTATCCTGCTTCATGGGTTTATAAGATAAATAAACCAACAACTCCTGAAGGAAAGGTTGTTTGGGATGCTAATATGTTGGAAAATGTTGGTAAATATGGAATTAAAAAAACACTTACCTTAGAAAAGCATTATAAACAAACAAGAAAACAAACACTCCAGCTTGTAAAAAAGTTTGTAAAAAAATACAAATTTTACACTCCTCTTGGTAAAAAGCTTGGAAATCCAGGTATAAAAATTAAAAAAGATTGGATGAATAAAGAATTAACTAAATTAAAAAAACATAGAACAAGAGGTTGAAATGAAAATCAGGAAAGCAACTAAAAAAGATTTAAAAAGAATTGCAGAGATAATGAGAACTGAATTTGGAAAACCTCCTTTTAAGGAAAAAGCTTCTTTAAGTGCAATTTTAAAAAGTTTGAATTTTTATATGAAAATAGGAAAAATTTATATAGCATCAATAAAAGAAAAGATTGTTGGGATTATTGTATTTAAAGAAGAACAATTTTGGGAAGGTCCAGTAATTCTTATAGAAGATTTAGCTGTTGATGAGAGATTCAAGAAACAAGGTATTGGAAAAGATTTAATGGATTTTGTGGAAACTTATGCTAAAAAGAAAAAAGCAAAATTTATTGGTTTTATCACACATAAAAAAACTAGTGCAGTTAAATTCTATCAAAAGTTTGGATATAAATTAAAGAAGAGTGCTGTGATTATGAAAAAAGAATTAAAATGAAAAAACTATTAAAACAATTTCTTGAAAAGATGAAAAAGGAAAAGGTTCCTTGTTTTATTTTTATGATTTATGACAAGAAAAATAGGCCTAAATTTATTGAGGTCATAGTTAAAAGGCCTTATAGATATACTGAACCAGAATTAATGAAGAAGATTCCTAAGAGTTATAGGGGGGTGAAAGTTAAGGCTTTGTGAAAGAGGTTAAAATTTAAATGATAAAAAATTTAAGTCAAAAGTATATTGAAGAAATTGTTAATTTGCACAAAGACTCTATTTTTAAGATTTGGGATAATCTTGGTAGAGAATACTCTATAAAAGGAGTTAAGAATTTTATTATTAAAGTTTTTCAAAATGGGGACGTATATGGTTATTTTAATAATAAAGATTTAGTTGGAGCTATAGGAATAGAATTAAGAAATAATAAAGCTGAAATAAGTTTTTTATTAGTAGACCCTAAATTTCAAAGAAAAGGCATAGGAAGAAAATTAATGATTTTTATTGAAAAGAATCTCCAAGGAGTTAATAAAATATATTTAGATGTTTTAACTAAAAATAAAGCAGTAGATTTTTATAAGAAAATGGGCTATAAGACTATAAGAGAGAGAAAAGACAAATATATAATGGAAAAGAAATTAAAATGACAATACTATCAATTTTAGCAACAATATTTGGTATAGTTAATGGATTTGCAAATTTTCCACAAATCTGGAAAATTTATAAGACAAAAAGAGCAAAAGATTTATCCATTACTACTTATGTAATATTAACTATTGGAACTATTGTATGGTTTCTTTATGGAATTGAAATTCGCAGTGTTCCAATCATCACAATGGAAAGTCTTGTATTTATAGAATTTGTGTTAATACTAATTGGGTGTTACTTATATGGTAAGAAGAAGTGAGGCTTTAAGGATTATGAAATCGAAGGAAGAAGAGAAAATGAAAGTATTGGGTTGACTGAAGCGAACAAAAGGTGGCGCGAACAAACTCCTCTGCATAAATTATTATTTTGTAAGATTCCAGTTAAAATTAAAATGACATCATACATAATAAATGGAATTTGATTATTATATTTTCATAGATTATTCTAAAAATTTGATTGGATATTCTATAATCGAAAAAGAGAAGATTAAAGAACTGTTGCCTAAACTGTCCAGATTTAAACATTATAATGAAATTAAAAAGCGTAAGTTATATTTAAAAAATATCAATAAAACAATAAAAAGGGAGAGAATTAGGTCTTATTTTTATAAGATTAAAATTCTAAGTACGAGAAAGAGTATTGATATTTACTTAGATGTCTTAGAATTTTTAAAGAAACACTTAAATTGTATTATTTTTATTTCAGTGGATAATAATGAATATGATAATTTTAAAAAACTTGTAAAGGTTGTTGAAGAAGAAAAAACTGAAGTTGTTAAGGAGAGTGAATTAAAAAAAGGATCTTTTGAATACCAATTAGCAATGGTTACTGATAATTTGCTGAATATTGAAAGAATAAAGAGCAAGTAGGTCCGTCTATCCTACTAACCGCCTCCAGGGACGGGATTCGTCAGGTCCTCCTTGGCTCTTTATAAACAAAAGAATTAAAACTATATAAAACTTTTGGTTAGATAAAAGGAAAAGATAATATTATATAATATCAATAGCTTACAAGAATATAAGTTTGGGAGATGAGGAGCTTAAGCGAACAAAAGGTGGCGCGAACAAACTCCTCTGCATAAATTATTATTTTGTAAGATTCCAGTTAAAAATAAAATGACATCATACACAACAAAAAAAGGAAAAACATATTGGCCCAGTGCTGAAATGAAAAAGATTGCCTGGGTTAAAGATGAAAACATCTACAAACAAGCAGACAAAGACCCAATAGGATTTTGGAAAAAGTTAGCTAAAGAAGGAATTGATTGGAAAGCAAGCTGGAAAAAAACTTATGAGGAAAAATTACCTTATTTTAAATGGTTTAAAGGCGGAAAATTGAATTTTTGTAATAATTGTTTAGATAGACATTTAAAAAAATCTGGAAATAAAATTGCCTTAATCTGGATCCCCGAACCTGTCAAAGAAAAAACAATTAAATTAACATATAAAGAATTATATGATAAAGTCTGCAGGTTTGCAAATGTTTTGAAAAAACAAGGAGTGAAAAAAGGAGATGTTGTTTCTATTTACTTGCCAATGATTCCTGAAGCATTAATCTCTATGCTGGCTTGCACTCGGATAGGTGCAATACACAGTGTCGTGTTTAGTGCTTTTTCAGCTGATGCATTGAAATCAAGAATTGAAGATGGAAAATCTAAATTATTAATCACAGCAGATGGCTATTATAGGAAAGGAAAAAAAGAAGATTTATTAACTAAAGCTAAAGAAGGAGCTAAAGCAACTACCATTAAAAAAATAATTGTAGTAAACAGAATAGGAAAAAAAGTTTCTGGTGATAAGTTTTTGGATTTTAATTCTGAGATGAAAAAAGCTGATGGGAAATGTGATTGTAAGATTATGAATTCAGAAAATATTTTATTTGTCCTTTATACTTCTGGAACAACTGGCAAGCCAAAAGGAATTATTCATGATACAGGAGGTTATGCTGTGCAAGCTTATTGGACAACAAAATGGAATTTTAATTTGCGCAAAGGGGATATTATGTGGTGCACAGCTGATGTTGGATGGATTACAGGACATACATATGCATTTTATGGGCCTTTACTTAATGGGAGTACAACTTTAATTTATGAAGGTTCGCCAGACTTTCCAGACCCTGGAAGATGGTGGAAGATTATTAATGAAAACAAGGTTAATGTTTTTTATACTGCTCCAACTGCAATCAGAATGTTTATGGGTGCTGATGGAAAATATGTTAAAAAATATAAATTAGACAGTTTAAAAATTTTAGGAACTGTTGGCGAGCCAATTGATGAAGATGCTTGGAATTGGTATTTAAATAAAATAGGTGGAGGAAGATGTCCAATAATCGACACCTGGTGGCAAACAGAAACTGGCGGGACTTTAATAAATGCTTTGCCTGGAATCGGACCTTTTATTCCAACTGTTGCTGGAAAAAGTTTTCCTGGAACAAGACATATTGTTGTTGATGAAAAAGGCAAAGAAGTGGTGGTGGGAAAAACAGGTTCTTTGGTTCAGGTGAGCCCTTTTGCTCCTGGAATGCTTCATGGAGTTTACAATGATGATAAAAAATATAAAGAAACTTATTGGAAAAGATTTAAAGACAAGTATGACACAAGTGATGGGGCTTATGTTGATAAGCAGGGAAATATTAGAGTAACTGGAAGAACAGATGATGTTATGAAAGTTGCCGGGCATCGGCTGTCTACTGCAGAGTTGGAAAATGCAATTGCTTCTGATGAAAGGGTTGGTGAGTGTGCTGTTGTTCCTATTCCAGATAAAATTAAAGGGCAGGTTCCTATTGCTTTTGTTGTCTTGAAGCAAGGGGGAGGTTCTGAGGCATTGGGGAAAGAATTAGTAAAACATGTTGATAAAAAGATTGGGCCAACTGCACGTCCAGCTAAAATATATTTTGTTGATGATTTGCCTAAGACGAGGAGTGGGAAAATTATGCGTCGTATATTAAAGGATGTTTTAATTGGCGAAGAACCTAAAGGGTTGATGACTTTGGTTAATCCGAAGGTTGTTGGGGTGATAAAGGGGATTATTAATAAAAGATAAAAACTCAAATTACTTTATACTTTTTCAATATCTCTATACATACAATTTCCAGTATAATTTTCTAGTCTATGACATGGAAATTCATCTAAGATTTTTTTTGCTAAAGAAGAAATTGAATCTGTTTTTATGTTTCCAACAACTGTCTCATATCCCACACAAGGAGTAACTCTTCCATCACCACAAACGCACATAAATTCAGAGCAAGGCATTGTTGCAAAATTATTCCATATAGGATGATCAAACCCATACTCAGAATCAACTTTCTTTATTGTATCTCTCATTTTAGTAAGTTCTTTTTTAGGAAGTACTAAACTTCTATCAAAATCTTCTTTACCACTTCTTCCAGCAGGCAAATAAGTGGTAAAAACAATCCATAAGTTATTATCTCTACAGTATCTCAATGTTTTTTCTACTTCTCCTACATTTTTCTTACAAACAACCATATCAAAACCTAATCTTGTCATTCCATCTTCTTCTTTATTAAAACCAGCTTCTATTAATTTCTTTATAGCCTCATTTCTCTGATCAAAATATTTTCCTGTTTTATCTCCAACAACCCAGTTCTGATAAGTTTGATTATACAAGCTATCAAGTTTAGGACAGACACTTGCACCAGAATCATAAAGTCTTTTCACAAACTCTTTGTCCCTTAATTTAGTTGCTGCATCTGTAAAAACAACTGGAACTAAGCCTTTTTCTGATGTATGTTCTATTATTGGAAAAAAATCCTTATCAAGAGTAGGCTCTCCTTCTCCAAGGAAATCT
>JAUUWR010000059.1 GCA_030588935.1 bacterium
ACTTCTTAAAACCTTCATTCTTCACAAACTCAACATTATCCTTATTCCTAAATTTTTCGTCTCCTGTTAGAAATTTCAAATTATTTTTAAGTGCTAAAATATATCCAACACAATCTGCCAAACTTAAATTTTCTTTTTTATTAACAAATCTAAATTCTACAGCCTTAATGATAGAATCTTTATCTATTTCTATAAAATTAAAATTTAAATTTTTCGCCCAATAATCAGCAGTTTGTTTTCCATGACTCCTTAAAAAAATATTATATAACTCTGCAATATTAAAAATGCTTGTAGTTATTATATTATTTTTATATTGCTCATAATTCTTATCGCCTTCTATTAAAGACATAATTGCATAAGTATCATAAAAAAAGATCATGCTCTACCTCTCTGGCTCAAAGTCCTTATCTGTTTCATCAAGTAAAACCTGAATAGGTTTCCTAAATTTTAGTTTTCCGAATATATCTGCTCCTGTTGTTTTTTTCTTGCTTAAAATATTTACTCTGATTTTTTGTCCTTCTTGTATTCTCTCTTCTCTAACAATTGCTCTTGGTATAATTAAACCTAAAGAACTCCCCCATCTCTTTGTTATTGTTTCAATTTCCATAATAAGTTATATAAATATAACTATTTAAATCTTTCTAAAAAGCGCGGAGAGGGAATCGAACCCTCGTAACTCGTTCAAAATTTTTTCTATCAATCTATGTCTTAAAAGTTCTTTTCCAGTATTTATTATGTTAAACCAGTAGTAAGATACCTTTAAATAAAAGCTTTGCTAGATTTTTATATGAAAAAGAGTGAGAGTGCAATATTATTAACATTATTTATAATGGTTTTTATAGTTGGAAATGTAAGTGCCTTGACTTTAATTAAAGATTGTCAGGGTTTACAAGATATAAAAAACAATTTGCTTGAAAATTATGAAATAGTTAATAATATTGATTGCTCTGATACAGTTAATTGGAATGAGAAAAATGGATTTGAACCAATAAAAAATTTTGGAGGAGTACTTGATGGAAAAGGTTTTACAATTTCAGATTTATATATGCGAACAACTTATATCGGAATGTTCTATGGATTAAATAAGAATCCAACTATTAAAAATCTGAATTTTGTAAATGCTATAGCAATAATAGAGAATGAAGGGGATGGAGGAATCCTTTTTAATGGAGGGATAACATCTTCGAGTCAAGAAGCTCTTGTAGATAATGTAAGTATCCAAGGAAGTGTTTATGGAGGAACTACTGAGTATACAGGGGGATTTGGTGGATTTCACTCTGGAGAAAAGGATATAATAAGTAATTCACATTTTACTGGTTATGTAGAAGGAGCAGGAGGATTTATTGGTCAAAGTGATGGAATAATAATAAATTGCTCATTTAGTGGAGATGTTAATGGAACAGGAGTTGATATTTGGTGGTCTGGACCTAATTGTGTCTCTAGTGGATATATTGATTGTGTTCCTGGTTTAACTGGTGGATTTATAGGATGGAATTATGGAACAATAGAGAGTTCTTATTCAAAGGGGACAGTTAAAGGGATTAATAATGTTGGAGGATTTGTAGGTGGAAATGAGAATTATGGACCGATTTATCCAGCAAACATAATTGACTCTTATTCAACATCAGAAGTTAGAGGATTAGATTATAAAGGTGGGTTTGTAGGATATAATGTTGGAGGAGATGTAGTTAATTGTTATTCAACAGGCGAAGTTATTAGTAACTCAATAATCGGTGGATTTCTTGCTTATCTTGGAAACCAATCCGGAGATTACGAGTGTTATGATAGTTTTTGGGATAATGAAACATCTGGATTAACAACTAGTGCATGTGATGTTATGGGAAAAACAACAGCTCAAATGCAAGACCAAATAACTTATGTTGGTTGGGATTTTGATAAAATTTGGTGCATGATGCCTTTAGGTTATCCTTATTTAAAATGGGAAAAACAAGATGAAGACGGTGATTGTATTGGGGATGGAGACGATATATGTCCAGAAACCCCTTTAGATACAGAAGTAGACATCAATGGATGCTCAGTAACTCAATTCTGCAACCAATTCAATCCTCTTGGAGACGACAAAAAAGACCCTAACAGGAAAGCTTGTATACAAGCAGATTGGAAAGATAATGAAGAAGAAACTTTGGTAATTTTAGGAAAGCCAGAAAATCCTCCAGGAAAAGGTAAAGGTAGAAAAGAACCAGAAGATTGTTATATAGAAAAGAACAATAAAAAAGACTTAGATGATGATTTATGTATGGTAACTGATATTGCAGATTAAAGAATTCTAAAAAATAAAAACAAACTATTAAAAAAACTTCAATATTCTTTTCTTGTACATTTTATATCTTGCTCTGCTCGAATAAGTTCACAAGGTTTAGCTACCCTTAAAAAATCCTCTAAAGTAAATAATATTCTTCTTCTTTGTTCTTCATTTAACATAATAATTCCACGTATTTCAACTTTAAGAAATATCTAAAAAAGCGCGGAGAGGGAATCGAACCCTCGTAACTCGCTCTGCAGGCGAGTGCAAAACCACTATGCGATCCGCGCATAATTTAACATAGAAATAAGGTTTTTAATTCTTTTCTTTAACCAGACACAGTCCGAAAAGTAATTAGTATCTGAAAACTGTCCGATAACTTTATTAAAAATTAAGAATATTTTCCTATAATTGTTAAATTATAAACCAATGCCTTTAATAAGAGTTCAACATCCTGAGCGGTTTCCTTTCTTGAACGCAGATAATTAAGATTCTTTTTCTTAATTGCACTAAAGACTCCTTCAACTATTACTCTAAATCTATATGTCTGACTCCATATTTCTTTATTTTCTTTGTAGAGTTTGAATTTTTCTCTCCATAAATCACTTTTAGGTCTTTTCCCTGTTACATTAGACTTAAAATCAATAAATGTGTTTAAGATTCCAAGTTCTTTACATAGGGCATAATTATCCTTGCTCAAGTATCCAGAATCTGCAAGAAGAGTTTTTATTTGAAATCCATTTTTTACAATTGCATTAACAACCTCACCAAAAAAGGGACTGTCATGTTTTGTTCCAACTGTGGCTTTTGCGTAAGCAATTACTTTACTATTTTTCAAACAAGCAACATGAAGTTTTCTAACTTTATACAATGAACCAGAACGCTTATCATGAACTTTTCTATATCCTCCAGTATACATTCTTTGACCAAACCAAGTTGAATCTAAAATTACAGTATCTTCATCTTCATTAAAGAATAAGGCTGAAAATTGAATTAATTTTTCAATTAGTCTTTTAGTATCTTCATCATTTACATAATCATTTAATGTGCTCCTTGGCGGGATATAAGTAATTAATCCTTCTTCACACATTTTCTTTAAATCTGACTGAGTTCTCCTATAAGACATTCCATTAAAAGACATCATTAAAATAGATTTAATAACATCTTTAAAATTAACTTTTGGTCTGCCAGTTATCTGTAATTGTTCAAAAGGAAGAGGTTCTATAAAATCACACATATTCACAATAAATTTTTCTTTTTCTTGTTCTAAGGAATATCTATTCTTTTGTAAAGTTATCACTGATTTAGATTTCTTTTCCCTATATAATTTTATTTGTTGTTCCATCCTACTATCTTTTATTATAACCAATCGTAATAAAAGTAACAATACTAACTATTTAAACCTTTTGTTTTTAAGTTTTAAGCTTATTAAGATATATCCTCACTTATGGAAACATTTATATATAAGAAATAACTAAGAATATTACGATGAATAACGATAAATTAAAATCCTTGAAAGAAATAAAAAAAGAAATTGAAGAACCTAAGTATGATTATATTGAAAAATTTGCTACAATCAGCGACGATAAAAAATCCCTTTTAATAAGAATACCTCAAGAAATAAGAAATAAGTTTGATATAAAGGCAGGACATAAAATTAGATTTTATGCTAGATTTGAAGAAAAAAAGTCTCCAAAACTAAAGATAGAATTGATAAAAAATGTTAGATAGAATTGATAAAAAATGTTAGATAGAATTGATAAAGCTATAGTAAGAATATTATTGAAATATATAGGTAAGTATCTAACTACTTATCAATTAGCTACAAAGGTGAAAATTGCCCCTTTAACTGCGAAAAGACATTTAGAAAAACTGAAAGGAGAGGGGTATGTTGAATCTAAACTTCAAGGAGGAATAAGAGAATACAAAATAGAAAATGGCAAAAACAAGAGTAGTTAGGGCACCATCAAAAATCTTGTGGACATTAAGGTATAGAAAGGAAAAAGAAAAGAAGAAACCGACTAAAAAGAAAGCTAAGAAAAGAAAGACTAAAGTAAGAGGCTCTAAAAAACAAAGAGCTTATGTTAGGAGATTATAAATAATATCATATATAATAATTTACATAAATTTATATAAATTCATAAAGGATATATATTAAAATGGAATATTCAAATATTGAAAGCAGAATTAAGAATATTATTTTTAACACTTATGATAATGTTTTTAATTTTGATATAAAAGATGCAAAGAATGGTGGAGATACTCTTGAAGTTATTGTTACCTTTAGAACTTCAATCAGTCAGGCAACACCTATTAGAGTAAAAATAGTATTAGAAAAACAGAGTGGGGGATATAATATAAAAAGAATTTATGTAACTAAAGCTGAAAAATTACAAGGACTAAGAGAAAGTAGAATTGATGAATTTGTTAATCGATTTCTTAATAGGGAATGGACAGAGGATGATATAAATAAATTCATGACAGATAACGAAGATATTATAAAAGATTCTGGTACTGAATTAGAAAAAGAAGATGTGATAAGTATTTTAAACATTGCAAAAGAACAGAAAAAATAAGGATGACTGTAGAATTTTCTCTCTATGAATTTTGTAAGGATTTTAGATATAGAAGACGATTCAAAAAATACTTGAAAAAGAATATTTTTCTTGATACTTTCGCTTTTTGTCTTATTATATTAGGGAAATTTGATTATACTCAAAAATATAACACCTTAGCAGGAGACCAGAATAATCATATATTCATGAACATATCAACTTATAAAAAATTGATAAGGTTTGTTGAAATATATAAAGGCAGATTAATTATTACACCAGAAGTGGTAAGTGAAAGTTTAAGACATATATTTGAAGCTATTGAAAACAAATATGGTTTTGCATCAAATAAAAAACAAATAGAAGGAGAATTTGCTGATTTTTTGCAAGACGAAATTAAATTATTTCATGAAAAACATCCTCTAATAAAAGAAACTTTGACCCATAACTGGATAAAAGAAATTGAACATCATAAACTAAGGGACAGATTTGAAATTGGTGAATTATCAATTTTTGTTGAGTCAGATAAATGTAAATATAATGCAATTATAACTAAAGATTTGTATAAAAAGAATAAAAAAGGAGAATATTGTAATCTTCAAGATACAATAATCATACAACTTAATATCCTATCTACAATTTCTTTATAAAAATTAATCCCTTTCTTGCTTAAAAATCTAATTTTCCTCTTTTTCTGTAAATAACTTTCTCAAAGCAAAATTAACAACTTGAGCCCTGCTTCTTAAGTCCAATTCAGGATGTTCTTTAATATAATCATTAATTGCTTTAGCTAAACCTTCTGGAACTGAAATATTAACATATCTTATCCTCATACTTTTTCTACCTCCTTTTCTAAAGCAATTTTCATTTAATATTAAACGACAGCTTTATAAATGGTTTTTCACTTAATATTGAGTGATAGGGTGATGGCACTTCAGAGCCTAATTCTGAGAAATTTAATTGAATGTAAGGAGGTTTAAATAAGTGAAAATGAAAAAACTAGCTATTTTAGTTGGGATATTATTTTTATTAACTACACTTATTTCAGCTACAGAGGTAGATTTGTTTATGCCTGAAAAAAACACAGTTTTTACAACAAATGAACCAGTATTAATCGGTATCAAAGTAACAGGAAGCG
>JAUUWR010000096.1 GCA_030588935.1 bacterium
ATTGGAGCTAGAAAAGAAGAATTAAAGAAAAACGAACAAAAAACTAAAAGGGATGAAACACAAGACCTGAACTCAGAGAAAACAAGGATAAGTAAAGAAATTGAAGAATTAAATACAGAAAAGGCAAAAGAAGAAAAAAGACACGAGAAACTAAAAATAAGTAAAGAAAAATCAATTAGTGTATTAAAACAAGAGACATCTAAATTGAATGTTGAGTTTTTTTGAGTTCGGTGTGGGTGTTTTCGGAATCAAACTCTATTAACCCATAACATTTAAATAGTAAGAATATCTTACTTTAACATGGAAATAACAAAACTCAGCACAAAAGGGCAAATTGTAATACCTGAATCTATGAGAAAAGATCTTGAAGTTGGAAGTGCGTTCAGAGTTATGAAAAAAGGCAATCTCATAGTATTAAAGGGAATTAAAGGATTCAGCAAAGAAGAAGTGGAAGAAATGGAAGAACTTGACAAAATCTGGAAGGAAATTGATAGTGGAAAAGGAAAAACCACAAGTGTAGAAGAATTTCTAAAAGAAATGAAAACATGGTGATAAAGAAGGTAACTAGATCTCCAAAGTTTATTAAAGATATCAAGAGATTAGATGATCTTTCTCTGAAAAAAATAGAAAAACAAATTATGAAAATATTAGAAAATCCAGAAGTAGGAAAACCATTAAAATACAAAAAGAGTGAACGTTCTCTTTACATCAAACCATTTAGACTAGTTTATTCCTTAAGAGGAGAAGAATTAATTTTATTGAAGTTTGATCATAGAAAGAAAGTGTATAAGTGAGGTATGGGGTTCTCTCAGAAAACTCTAAAAAGACTTTTTCATTAAATTTTATATGGGTAAGAAAAATAAAATCTCTAAACAAAAAATAAAATACCATATAAAACACAAATCAAAATTAATTCTTCTTTTACTTATTAAGATTTTTTTAGTACTTCTTATCTCAATTTTAGTATTATGGGCTGTTTATTCACTCCTTAATAATTTTCTCAATATAGTCATTGTATTTATCATTTCTTTTGCCATCGCCTCTTTTGTATATTTATTTATAATTATAAAAATATTGCATTTGTTTAGGTTTTAATAGATTATAATATTTTTTGGGGGTATTCAATCCAAAACGTTTAAAAGATATTCATGTATTTATGTGTATCAAACAAAAGAGGGAACATGAACAAAAAAAAGGACTGCTTCTTTATATCCACCCAAAAATTATAGCAACACCGATGAATAGCATAATAAGACCAACAACTAAGTGAAGCTTGCGAATATTTCTTTCTTTCCACCCTGAAATATCTTCTACTTTCTTAAATCCAAAATATACAACCAATACTATTCCATATAAAGGTAAGATAAATATTAGGTTATAAACTAATAGCCATGGAATAACTTTTACCATATCAAGTGCAGATAAAATCCCCCCAGCTATCAGATAAGGCCCCATTGTACAGGGCATAAGGAAAAGAGTTACAAATGCCCCCATTACAAAAGCTCCCTTAACAGATACTATTCCTAGCATCATTTTCTTCACTTTCCCTCTCCAACCAGTTGGCATTTCTGTTGCAAATCCTCCTGGTTTATACCAAAAGAAATCTTTGAGATTAAAAAGGCCGAGAATTATAGCAACTGCTCCTAAGATTGTATAAAGAGCTAATCTGATTGCTGTTAAGCCTTGAACTATTTGCCAAAATTTAACAATAATTAATCCATAAATAAAATAACAAATATAAACTGCTGTTACAAAAGCTGCTCCAATAAAAAGAATCTTTTTTCCTTTCTTTGGATCATATGACATAACACCTATTAAAAATAGGATGAAAACAGCCAGGGCACAAGGATTAACAGTGTCTGCTAATGCTATAATAAATACTTTATAAAATCCAAGTCCATTTCGCTGTTCAAATTCTTGAGGTTGAACTGGCTCTTCTTCTGCTTTACCAGGTGTGATATCTCCTATTGATTCGCCATTCCATTGAAAAATCCATCCACTTATTTCAATCGCATTGTCAAAATAAATACTTCTGCCAGAAATAGCAATTGGCTCAGGTTTTATTATTACAAAGTTTATTCCTTCCAAAGCAGCAGGTAAATTTTCAGTTACTAGCAATTCCCTTAATAATGTATTATTTCCTCCCTCTTTAATTTTTATTAATATTCTTTCTCCTACCCATATTTTTGGTTTAGCAGACAAAGAAGTTAAATCTAATTCGTTAAAAGCTACAAAAGAACCATCTGATAAAGGACAATAGTTCGAGCCTCTTTCAATTGCTTCTCTTGCATGTTGCCGAACTGACCCAACTCCAACACCATAATCTTCTTTATCAAATATTATCAAAGGAATATGGAATCCAGAATTGTAATTATTATCATATTCCATAACCATCTGCCCATTTTCTTGCTCTCTGTAAATCTCATATTCTATTACTACAAAATTAGGTTCTTCTTTAAGCAATTCATCTAAAATAATAGGGTCTTCTTGTGCACAAGCCGGACAGCCAACGCCAGTTATATAAACCGCACAAATTTTATTTTGATTATTTTGTGCTAAAATTGGTTGTAAATTTATAATTAATAAAAAAAGTATAATTAAATTTATGATATAGCTCTTTTTCATATTCATTTTATCCCCTTTATCATATTCCCAATTGTTGTTATTAAATCAGCTGTCTTATCTATATCTTTTTCTGTAGAATTATCTCCTTTGCCTGTCTTGACTGTTATAACAATTTTCATCATAATAAAAGATACAGATTAATAAAATATCTTTCATATTTAAAATTTATGGGAAGTGTTTAAGTTTTAATAAATTAACCCAATCCAAAACCTTTAAAAGACAATTTTGCCTTTGATAGTTAAGTTAATTAAATTTTGTATAAATAGTTTAAAATGGAAGAACAAGAAGAACAGGAAAAAAAAGAAGTTCAAGAAGAATCTCAGGAAGCTGAGGTTAAAGAACCTAGTGAGACTATTCCTAAACCTACAGAGCCAGTACCAGAACAGCCAGCTCAGACACAGGTAACAGAAGGGGTTCCAGAACTTCCAGATAAGCCAAAAGCTTTTGAAGGTTCAGAACAGGAAACAAAAAGCCCAGAAGAGACTGAAGAAAAAAAGCCTGAAGAATCAGAAGAAGCAGCTTAATAATCCAATTATCGGATTTATTTTTTCTTTTTTATTTTCTTTTTGAAGAAGATTTTGTTAAAATAGGTTATTGACAATCTCGTTCACCAACAACTTTAAATATTCTTTTTGCAATTTTGTGTAATGAGGTGGAAAATTGTTTTTAGTTTCATTTTTTTCATTTTAGTGATTGTGCTTCTGACATTTTATTGGATTTTACCAATTGGAGAACTTATTGAATTTGGGGTTTCTGGTCCAGGACATGCTAATTTCACTTTAAATGCCTCTTTAGG
>JAUUWR010000042.1 GCA_030588935.1 bacterium
GAACTCAGATTAAAGGACCAATTGCAAGGGAGGTTGCAGATAGATGGAAGTTCATCGGCAAGATTGCTAAGTTTGTGTTGTGAAATGAGAAAAAAATGTATTAAGAAGTTAAGAGATAAGAAAAAACAAATCATAGCAGGGCTAACTGAATTAGCTGAAAAAATATTAGACGAATTAAATATTGCGGTTAATAAAGCAAATAACACCCCAAATTCTTGTACTTTTCATTCACAAATTGATAAAGAAGAAGATTATGAGGATATTAGAAAAGTAATAGAAAATATAAATTATTTTCCAAAAAAGATTAAAAAAGATTTAGATTTTAGATATAAATTAATTACAGATGTTGGATAAATCTAATCAAAAAATGAAAAAACAATTCAGCAAACATTGGAAAGCAAGCAAACAACCCCGAAAGCAGAGGAAATACAGAGCTAATGCTCCACTTCATATCAAACACAAAATGATAAGTGCGAACTTGAAAAAAGATTTAAGGAAAAAATATGGGAAAAGAAATTTTCCATTAAGAAAAGGAGACAGTATTAAAATTATGAGGGGAGAGTTTAGAAAACGAACAGGGAAAATAGCTTCAGTTGATTTAAAAAAATTGAGAATAAGTATTGAAGGAATTCAAAGAACAAAAAAAGACGGGACTAAAGTTAATGTCTGGTTTGCTCCTTCAAACCTACAGATTCAAGAATTAAATTTAGATGACAAAGAAAGGAGAAAAGCGATTGAAAGAGGAAAGGTAGTGAGTGAGGAAAAGGAAACTGGAAAAAAATCAATTGAACAAATAAAACAAAAACCAGTATCTGATAAAAAAGCTAGCTTTGAAGAACAGAAGAAAAGCGGAAAATCAGATATTGATAAAAATAAAATTAGAGAAAAGAAAAATGCACCTTAAAAGACAAAACATCGGGAAATTTTGGCCTGTGCCAAGAAAGGGAACAAAATATTTGGCTGTGGCTACGCATAATAAAAATGAGGCTATTCCTTTAGTCGTTGTTATGAGAGATATTCTTAAACTTGTCAGAAACAAAAAAGAATTAAAAAAACTATTAAATGAAAAACAAATTCTAATTAATCATAAAGAGATTAGAGAGACAAATTATCCTGTTTGCTTGTTTGATATAATTAGTTTTCCAAGCACTAAAGAAAATTATAGAGTAAGTTTATCAGAACATAAGAAAATGATTTTTGATAAAATTTCAGATGGAGATGCGAAAACTAAAGTTTACAAAGTCCTTGGTAAAAAAATATTAAGCAAAGGAGTTGTTCAATTAAATTTAATGCAGGGGAAAAATATATTGACTGATGAAAAAGTTAAGGTTGGAGATTCTGTTATTTTGAATTTAAAAGATAATAAAATTGTGAAAATAATTCCCCTGGAAAAAGGAAAAACTGCTTTTGCATTAAAAGGAAAGCATACGGGAAGTTCTGGCAAAATAATTGAGGTTCTTGAAGAAGGCAGGAATAAAATCGCTAAAATTTCTGCAGACGGCAAAGAAATGAATGTTTGGATAAAAAATATAATTGTGGTGGATTGAAATGGAAAGTAATACAGATAAACCAATAACTAAAAAAATATCAAGCGAGAACAACAGGAGTAGCGAGAGCGATAATAACCAAAATGATAATGAGTCAAGTATTATAGATAAAGAAAAAAATAAGATGCGAGAAATTGAAATAGAAAAAATGGTTTTGAATTGCGGCGGGATTGATGATAAATTAGAGAAGTCTGTGAAATTATTAGGGATGATTACTGGGAAAAAGGTTTTAAAAACAAAAGCTAAAAAAAGAATTCCTGGTTTTGGGATTAGTCCTGGCAAAGATGCTGGATGCAAAGTCACATTAAGAAACAAAGAACAGATTAACCAGCTTTTGAAAAGATTTTTGGCAACATTTTCAAACGAAATCTCTGAGAAAAAAATAAGGGATAATCATTTCTCATTTGGGATTCAGGAGTATATTGAGGTTCCTGGATTAGAATATGATAGAGATATTGGTATATTGGGTTTTGAAGTTGATGTTGTTTTTAAAAGAAAAGGCAAGAGAGTGAAAATGAAAAAAATAAAGAGGGGGAAGCTGCCGAAGAGACAGCATGTTACAAAGCAGGAAATAATTGATTTTTTAAATGATAAATTTGGAGTGGAAGTCTTATGAAATGGAAATATCAATAATAAATAAAACTATGATGGTTCGAAGTAGAAGCTTAAGCTACTCATCTGTAGAATATAATTATTCATTTGATTCAGATAAAAAATTAAATAAACTTATGGAGCAAGAAAATGACAGCAAGTGATTGGAGAAAAGCATTGAAGCAATTTAAGAGAAAACCTGCTATTAGAGCCAGGTATATCAAACACAACAAACCTAAAGAAAGGACTACAGGAATTGCTAAGAAAAAATGTGAGAGGTGTGGGAGATTCGGCGCGATGATAAATAAACATGAAATCAATTTATGCAGGCATTGTTTTAGAGAAATAGCTGAAGAGATTGGTTTTAAGAAATATAGTTGAAATGAAAATATCAATATCCTTAATAAATAAAATTAGGGTGGGGCGAAACAGGAGATTAAGCTACTCATCTGTGAAGAGTAATATTTTTCAATATTCCAGAATAAAAACTAAAAAAATAAAATAAACAAATAAAATGTCACAAGATATTGTTGCAGATATATTAAATCAGATAATGAATGCTAAACGGGCAAAAAAACAATTCATAGTTGTAAACAGAAACTCGAAATTATTGCTGAATGTTTTGGACATAGCAAAACAATATGGTTATCTGGATTATAATGTGAATGAAAATGAAATTAAGGTTGAATTAAAAAATCTAAACGAGATTAGGGCTATAAAACCAAGATACACTATTCCTGTTAAAAGAATTAACAAGTATGTAAGAAGGTTTTTACCTGCTAAGAATTTTGGGATTTTAATTATTTCAACTAATGAAGGGCTGATGACTCATGAGGATGCTGAGGAAAAAAATACAGGAGGATGCTTGATTGCGTATGTTTTTTGAGATGGTAATAAGAAAACCACTAATATGTAAAAATATAATGGCTCGAAATAGAAGCTTAAGCTGTTCATCTGAGAAACTTGATTATTTATTAGATTCCAGAAAATTAAATATTATAAATAATAGAAAATGAAAATCAATATTGGTTCAAAAAATCCTGTAAAGATAGAAGCTGTAAGAGAAGCATTTAGTTTGTTTTTTGATAATGTTAATATAGAAGGCTTTAGTGTGAACAGTGGGGTTAGTTCTCAACCCAAAAGTTCAGATGAGATAATACAAGGAGCAAGAAATAGAGCAATTAATTGTTTTAATAATTGTGATTATGGAATCGGGTTGGAATCAGGGATATTTCCAGTAAATGGTTCTTTAACTAATTATTTCAATGTTTGTTGTTGTGCGATTTATAGTGGGAAAAAAATTGTTGGAATTGGTTTTAGTCCTGGATTTGAATATCCTCAATTTGTTATAAAAAAAATTCTTCAAGAACAATTAGAAACAGGAAAGATCTTTGATGAGTTACTTAATGAAGAAAACCTAAATCAAAAACAGGGGATAGTAGGAGTCTTAGCCCATAATAAATATTCCAGAAAGGATTTTACAAGAGCTGGGGTTATAATGGCATTATATCCTTTATTAAATAAAGAACTTTATGATAGAAAATGAAAATAAACCTACACGAAGAAATTAAAATTCCAGAAGGAATAAATGCTGTTGTTGAAAATAATGAATTAATTATGAAAAAAGATAGTGATGAACTTAAAAGGAAATTAAATGTTCTTATAGATGTGAAAGTTGAGGCTGGAAAAATAATTCTTGAAGCTAAAAAAGCTACTAAAAGAGAGAGAAAAATTTTCGGGACTATGGGGGCTCATTTTAATAATATGATTAAAGGTTTGACTGAAAAATTCAGATATAAACTGCAGGCTGTTTCTGTTCACTTTCCGATGAATGTTTCTGTTGATAAAGAAAAAAATGAATTGGTTGTTAAGAATTTTTTAGGAGAGAAAACTGATAGAAGAATAAAATTAGTTCAGGGGGTTGATGTTAAGGTTGATAAAGATATGATTGAAATTGAGTCTGTAAATATTGAGAAAGCAGGACAGTGTGCAGCGAATATTGAAAAAGGAACGCGTGTGACTGGCAAAGATAGAAGAGTTTATCAGGATGGAATTTATATAATTGAAAAACCAGGGAGGGTGTTTTTATGATAAACAAAATATTAGTAAGTTATAAAAATATAATGGCTCGAAGTAGAAGCTTAAGTTGTTCATCTGCGGAGCTTGATAATTTATTAAATTTAGATAAAAATATAAAATAATATGCCAAAGAAAAAACAAAAATTCAGAAGAACAGATGCTCACAAATATTCAAAACTCGGGGTTAGAAGAAAGAAAAAACAAGTTTATAGAAAATCTAAAGGTATTGATAATAAAATCAGATTGAAAATGAAAGGGCATTTGAGAAATGTGAGTATTGGATTTAGGGGTGAGAAGAAAAAAAGAAATTTGGTTAAAGGGCTAAAAGCAGTTGTGGTATTTAATTTAAAAAATCTGAAAGCGTTGAGTAAGGGAGAGATTGGAGTTGTTGGGAAAATCGGAAGTAAAAAAAGAATCGAGATTGCTGAATATGCTAAAGAAAAAAATATTAAACTCTTAAATCTTAATCCTGAGAAATTTTTAGAAGAAATTAAGAAAAAGAACGAGGAAATTAAAAAATTAAGAGAAGAAAGAGAGAAAAAGAAAAAAGTAAAAGATAAAAAGTCAAAGGAGAAGAAAGTTAAAAAAGAAGAAAAGAAGGAAGTTGAGATAAAGGAAGAAGCTGTTAAACATGAAGCTGATGTTAAAGAAAATGTGGAGGAGAAGAAATAAGAAAAAATGAATTTAAATAGTAGACGATTCTTAAAAACTCTTAAGAAATATAAATTAGCTACAGAGAGAGAAAATTTTAAAGAAGCACTTAAGCTTAATGAATCAATATATTTGAAAGTATATAAGGAATATCAAAAAAAAGTTTGTAAATTAAGAAATTCCCCTAAAAAACAAAGCTTAAAATCAAATATAGAAGAAATTATATGTATACTAGAACCGTTAGCAAATGCTGGAGCTTATCTTAAATCTATTGTGGAATATGACAAAAATGAACCTTAGAACTAAAAAACAATTGGCAGCAAAAGTATTGAAAGTTGGAAAGAACAGAATTCATTTTGCCAGTGACAAGTTTCCAGAGATTAAAGAAGCAATTACAAAGCAAGATATAAGAGACTTGCATGCTGAAGGGTTTATTTCAATAAAGCCAATTAAGGGAAGGAAAAAGATTAAGAAAAGGAAAACTAAAAGGGGTTTTGGGAAAATAAAAAAGAAAGTAAATAAAAGAAAACAAATTTATGTTAAAATAACAAGGAAATTAAGAAAATACTTAAAAGAGTTGAAAAATCAGGGGATGATTGAGAAAGAGTTATATTGGGAGCTGAGAAAAAAAATAAGAATGAGGGCTTTTAAAAGCAAGGCTCATTTAAGAGAGCATTTAGAAAATGTTGAGAAAGTTGATTTTGCTCAGGAAGTAAAGACTAAGAAAGAAGTTAAAAAAAAGAACATGGTTAAAAAGAAGATTAAGGGGAAAACTAAATCAATTAAAAAACAAATTAAGGAGGTTAAAAAATAAATATATTGGGCTCGCTCACTTTGTTCGCTCGCCTATTTTATGAGATAAATTTATAATAAATAAAATATTTATGGCTCGAAGTAGAAGCTTAAGCTGTTCATCTGCAGAACTTAATATTTTATCAGATTCCAGAAAAATAAAATAAATAAAATGGTAAAAAAACAAAAAAAACTCGACAAAAAACGCAGAAGAGAAAGAAAGACAAATTACAAGAAAAGATTGATTTTGCTTAAAGGTAATTGTGCGAGATTTGTTGTGCGAAAGACTAATAGATATATTATAATGCAGATAACTGAAAGCAAGCATGCGCAGGACAAGGTTTTGTGTTCTGTTAATACAAAAGAATTATTAAAATATGGATGGTCTGAAAACAAGAAAGGAAGTTTAAAATCAGTAAGTGCTGCATATTTAGGAGGATTGTTGCTTGGTAAAAAAGTTAAAGATATTAAGAAAGTTATTTTAGACAGCGGGTTAATACCAAGCACAAAAGGCTCAAGAATATATGCCTGTGTTAAAGGAATAGCAGATTCAGGAATTGAAATTAATTATGATGAAAAAGTTCTTCCTTCTGAAGAAAGAATTAAACAAATTAAGGATTTGGATTTTGATAAAATTAAGGAGGCAATTAATAAAAAATAAAATATCAATATCTTATGAAATATTTATGGCTCGGGGGAGAAGCTTAAGCTGTTCATATGTAGAGCTTAACTATTCATTAAGATTCCAGATAAAAAATAAAATAATAAAATGGAAAGAAGATTTAATCGGCCTAAAAAAAGCAGAGAAGAAATAGCGAAAATACGGGAAGAAAGATTAGAGCAAGAGCAAGAACGTCATCTTGAAACATGGATGCCTAAAACAAAATTAGGAAAACTTGTAAAAGCAAAGAAAATTAAAGATATAGATGAAGCTTTAAAATATAAAATACTTGAACCTGAAATTATTGATATTTTATTGAGGTTGAAATCCGAGATTCTTAATATAGGGCAGGCAAAAGGAAAGTTTGGCGGGGGCAAGAGAAGAGCTTGGAGACAAACACAGAAAAAAACTGCAGAAGGGAATGTTCCAACTTTCACATGTATGGCTGTTGTTGGAAATGGGGATGGTTATGTTGGGCTTGCTTCTGGAAAGGCAAAGGAGACCTTGCCAGCAAGGGCAAAAGCAGTAAGAAAAGCTAAACTTAATATTATGAAAATTAAAAGAGGATGCGGGAGTTTTGATTGTGTTTGTGGAGAGCCTCATACAGTTCCTTTTATTGTTAAAGGAAAATCTGGAAGCTGCAAAGTAAAATTAATCCCTGCTGCTCAAGGAACTGGATTAGTTATTGGAGACGAATGCAAAAAAATATTAAAACTTGCAGGCATTAGAGATGTCTACAGTGTTACTAATGGAAAA
This sequence comes from bacterium, assembly GCA_030588935.1. GTDB lineage: Archaea > Nanobdellota > Nanobdellia > Pacearchaeales > GW2011-AR1 > ARS1285. The sequence goes on from JAUUWR010000042.1 coordinate 7,078, forward strand.
ATAAGAACAACTTTTAATCTGGCTAAAGCTTGTATGGAGGCGTTGAAAAAAACTAATGAGATGTAATATGATGAGAGAAAAATTAATTGAAGCTGCAAAAGAAGAAAATTGGGGTTTTGTAGATGCAAATCTCCCTAAAATCTGTAATAACCCCTCATCTGTTGCTTGGGCAGAAAACATGGGGCTTAATGAAGAAAATAAACATGTTAGAGATTTGGCAGCTAGTTTGTTAGAGAAAACAAAGATCTTGAATGCAAGAACTGAGGAAAAATTATATATCCGAATGACTACAGATTCTCACCATCCTGTTAGATTTAGATCTGCTTTTGCATTAAGAGGGCATAACTATGGGAAACATCAACAAGAAGTTACTAAAGTTTTACAACAAGCTACTAAAGATCCTGATATTAAAAAAATTGCAGAGAATTATTTAAAAAAATAAAATGGAAGAAAAAAAATTTATTCAACTTAAGAAACAGGAATTTGGAATAAAAGAATATATTAAAAGAAATTTAGGTAAAGGAAAAATTAGCAGATTGGATATTGAATATACCCCTGTTGGTGAGAAAATAATTATTTCAACAAGCAAGCCAGGGTTGGTTATTGGAAGGGGCGGAGAAAAAATAAGAGAACTAACTGAGATTTTAAGAAAGAGATTTAAACTTGAAAATCCTCATATTGAAATAAATGAGATTGAAACTCCTTTGTTTGATGCTCAAATAGTTGCAGATGATATTGCAATGGCTCTGGAGAGAATGGGAAATCTGAGGTTTAAAGTCATTGCATACAGAAAACTAAAGGAAATAATGGATGCTGGAGCACTTGGATGTGAAATAAGGTTATCTGGGAAACTTCCAAGTGAAAGAGCAAGAGCTTGGAGATTTGCTGAAGGTTATTTGAAAAAAGCAGGAGAGCCAAGAAAAGAAGTTGACAGGGCAGAAACTACTGCTTTAACTAAAACCGGAATGATTGGAATCAAGGTTGCAATTATGAATCCAAATGCAAGAATCTATGATAAGATTGATATTAATGCGACTATGGAAGTGGGGGAGGACGTGAAAGATGAATAATAGGGCTCGCTTCGCTTGTTTATATCATAAACTAATAATAAATAAAATGTTAATGGTTCGAAGTAGAAGATTAAGATAATAGAAGAGAACTTAATCTGTTCATCTTCCCACCTTAATATTTCATAAGATTCCAGTTAAAAATAAAATAAATAAAAAATAATAAAACAAAACATGTCAATCCTAAAAGCAAAAGATATAGCAAAAATGTCTGAAAAAGAAAGACAGGAGAAACTTAAAGATTTAAAAATGGAACTTATTAAGAATAAAATTGATGCAAAAAAATTGAAACCAAAAGAGATTAAAAAAGCAATTGCAAGATTACTTACAT
>JAUUWR010000005.1 GCA_030588935.1 bacterium
AATTTGAGAATTTGTTCTGATTAGTTTGGGGTTATTTTAGGGTTGCTTTTATCCGTCTAACCCCTGCACTTGAGCTTTCTTCTTTTTTTATTTTGAAATGGCCGAGTTCTTTTGTGTTTTGAACATGAGGGCCTGCGCAGATTTCTTTTGAGAAATTTCCTATTGTGTAGACAGAAACTTTATTTCCATATTTAGCATCAAAAATTCCCTGAGCTCCTGATTTTTTAGCTTGTTCTGGAGTCATTTCTTCACGTTTAATTGGGATTGCTTGGCTGATTTTTTTGTTGACTAAATCTTCAACTTTTTTTAATTCTTCTGGAATAAGTTTTCTGTCAAAGTTGAAATCAAATCTTGTTTTTTCTTCTGTTATGTTTGAGCCTCTTTGGTGCAAGTCCGGCTTGTTTAAAACTTGTCTTAATGCCTGTGCTAATAAATGAGTTGCAGTATGAAGTTTTGTTACTTGTTCTGAACTGTCTGCTAATCCTGATTTGAATCTTCCTGAAATTATAGCTCCTGATGCTATTTGATGCCTAGCAAATTCTTTTTTATATTCCACTATATTTGTTTTAATATCTTTTTCTTTTGCTAGTTCTTGAGTCATTTCAACAGGAAAACCATATGATTGGTAAAGTAAGAACATATTTACTCCCGATAATGATTTTTTGTCTTTTGTTAGTTTTTTAAATTCCCCCAGCCCTTTTTCTAATGTTTTATCAAATCTTTCTTCTTCTTTTTTTAATTCTTGTTTTATGAATTTTTTATTTAATTTGTAATCCTTGTAGATTTTAAAAACAGGTTCTGAAATTTCTGTTATTGAGTTTATATTTAGTTTTTTAGCATATGTAATCGCTTTTCTAATTAATATTCTTAAAACAGAACCTTTTTCTGTATTTGAAGGGGTTATGTTTTCATTTAAAATAAAGCAAGATGCTTTAATATGGTCTGCAATTATTCTCATTACTCTTTCATTTCCTTTATATTTTTTATTTGATAATTTTTCAATTTTTTTAATTATTGGCTGCCAAATTTGAGTGAGATAATTATCATTAAATCCATTTAATATGGCTAATGTTCTTTCTACTCCTCCACCAAAATCTATATTTTTTTGTTTTGCAAGATTATATTTTCCTTTTTTATCTTTACTATATTGCATTAAAACATCATTTCCTATTTCAATATTATCTACAAACATTTCTGTACTTGGTCCACAAGGACCTGTTTTTCCTGCTGGTCCCCACCAATTATCATTCCCAAGAAATTTTATTCTTTGTTTAGGAATCCCTAAATCTTCCCATATTTTTGCAGATTCTGTATCTTTAGGAGCATTTTTATCTCCTTTAAAACAAGTTACGAATATTTTTTCTTTAGGGATTTTTAATATTTTTGTAAAGAATTCTAAAGTCATTTCAATTGCTTGTTTTTTCCAATAATCTCCTAATGACCAGTTTCCAAGCATTTCAAGAAAAGTATGGTGGCAGTTATCTCCTACTTCTTCAATGTCTGTTGTTCTAATACATTTTTGAACATTAACAAGTCTTTTTCCCAATGGATGTTTTTGTCCAAGCAAATAAGGGACTAATGGATGCATTCCAGCACTTGTAAATAAGACAGTCGGGTCATTTTCTGGAATCAAAGATGCATTTGGAATTTCTTTATGATTTTTTGATTTGAAAAAATCTATGTATGATTTGATTAGTTGTTTTCTATTCATTATAGAAGTAGTTATAGAGGATTTTTAAATTTGTTTATTTAGAAATTAATGATTTTTAGCATAATCAGTTAGTTCTTTACATCTTCTTAAATCTTGGGCTATTTGACTTGGATCTTCTATAATTTCTGGTCTTAGATGAGAATCAAATACTCCTTCTAAATCATATCTTGAGAGTCTGTCTATTTCATTTAATTCGTTTTGTTGATTAAATTTCATTTATTTTTAACGAAGGACTTGTTTTTAAACTTTAATATAATGAGAAATATATTTTAACTCAACCTCGCCAATTTCTCCTGAATATCCTGCAATTGCTCTTGAATGTTTTGTTCTTGTTTTTTCTTTGCCTTTGCCACTGTTTTTTTTAAAGGTCTTGGCATTTCTTCTTGTGGGAAAGTAGATTGAAGAGCATTTATTTTTGCTCGCAGATTTCTTAGGGCTGTTTTAAGTTTATTTTTTGTTATTAATTCTCTTTTTCTCAGTATTTTATAATTTCTAACTCTTTTTGCAGTTTGAAGCAGATTAAACTCAGAAGATAAAAGTTGTTTTTTTGCCTCTAATGCTTCTTGATAATCAAATTTAATATATTTATTTTCCATTTTTAATATTCTATTTTTAACTTATATTTCTTAAAATTTTGAGATTTAAAGATGAGTAGCTTGTTGTTTTTTGGTTCACTTAAGCTTTCTACTTCGTCCCCTTAATATTTTATTTGTTATTAGTTTTTATATTATAGGCGAGCGAATGAAATGGGCGAGCTTGATATATTTAATTTAAATTATTCTAATTCATTAAAAATATCTTTGTTAATTAAGTCTATTCGGGATTTTATTATTTGGATTTCTCTTTCCCAATTAGCTAATTCTTCTTCTTCTTTTATTTTAATTTCCCTGGTTTTTTTAAGAAGGTCTTCAATTTCAAAGATTTTGTTTTTTATTTCTTCAAAGGTTTCAGTTGCTTCCTGGAACTTGTCTAATCTTATGAAGACAGGTTCAGTTTTTTTCATTGCTGGAGTTCTTGAAGGAATTATGGCTGGTATTTCCATGGTTCTTTTTTTTACTATCCCTTTTCTTAAGGGGATTGGGGGAGGTTCTAACGCAAGTTGTGGTCTTGGTAATTCTTGAGAGGGTTCAGTAATTGCATGTTTTATAGCTTCTTGTTTAAATTTTTCTCCTGCTTGAGAATCTGGCAATATTGGGAGAGTTTGAGTTTTTATTTTAGGCAATCCAGAAGGCACATCTGGAATTTCAGATGTTGGAATAAGTGGAGATTTTGCTCCAGGTGGTTCTGGCAGTTCTGGTAATTCTGGAACTCCTTCTGCTTCAACCCCTTTTTTTTTGCTAAATAAACCCATATTAATACCTCTTTTTTATTATTCTTTGATTATAAATATTTTAAATCAAGTATATTTATAAAAGTATTGTTTGAGTTTTGAAAATAGGTTTAATAGAAAACTATTAAAAGAGTGTTTGCGATTAATTTTTACTAAAATGCAGATTAAGTTTCTTAAATCCATTGTTGAACATCTGACGAATAAGCAATCAGTGGCTATTGTGGATTTGTTAGTTGGAAAAAAGGATATAAACGAATTTTTAATTGCAAAAAAATTAGGATTGACCATCAACCAAACAAGAAATATTCTTTATAAATTATCTGATTTTGGATTGGTTTCATTTATTAGGAAAAAAGATAAAAGAAAAGGATGGTATATTTATTTTTGGACTTTGAATGTTGCTAAATCTTTGGGTTTGCTTGAGCAAAAGTTGGAAGAAGAATTACAGCAATTAGAAGCTCAATTAAAAAGCAGAAAAGAAAAGAGATATTATATTTGCAAAACCTGCAATATTGAAGTTACTGAAGAAGTTGCGTTGTTGAATAATTTTATTTGTTTAGAATGTGAAGAAGTTTATAAATTATCTGACAATGAACAGATTATTAAAAAACTTGAACGAGAGACTTCAAAATTGAAGAGGGAAATTAAGGTTATTTCTGAAGAAAGAGAGAAAGAAGATGAAAAAATTGAAAAGAAAAGAGTGAGAGCAATTAAGAAAGTTGCAGAAAAAAGAAAAAGAGATAGAAAGAAGAAAAGGAAAATTACTAAAATAAAAAGTAGAAAAGGTGCTAAAAAAGGGAAGAGAGTAAAAAAGGCAAAAAAGAAGGTTGTGAAAAAAAAAGTTAAGAAAAAAGTTAAGAAGAAAGCTGCTAAAAAGAAAATTGCGAGGAAGAAACTTAAGAGAAAATGATATATTGGGCTCGCTCGCTTTTCGCTCGCCTGTTTTATAAACCAATAATAATAAAAATATTTATGGGACGAGAGAGAAGCTTAAGCTGTTCATATGTGGAGCTTAATAATTTAAAGAGATTCCAAAAAAATAAAATAAGTTAAAAAATAAAATGGATAAATGGTTTGAGAATAAATTTGAAAAAAGAAATTTGAGGAAGTATACTCGTCAGAGGTTAAAAGGGGGGAAGACTGATTCTTTTGGCAGGTTTTCCAGGAAATTTAGTGTGACTGCTTGGATTATTATTGTTAATGTTGTGGTTTTTATTCTTGTATTTTTGTTGATGAGAATATTGGGTGAAGGAAGGGTAGAAGAAATTTTTTCTTGGATTGCTTTGCAGCCAAATGCTTTTTTTTCTGGGGTGGTTTGGACTTTACTGACAAGCATGTTTATGCACGGAAATTTTACTCATTTATTTGTAAACATGATTTCCTTGTTTTTTCTTGGAAGTTTTATTGAAAGATTGATAGGTAGGAAAAGATTTTTTTGGCTGTATATTTTATCAGGGTTGGTTGCAGGTTTGTTTTTTGTTTTTTTAGCTTATTTTTTTGGAGCAAGCGGAATTGGAGAGAGAATTTTTGGTTCTCCAGAAATTTTTGCTGTTGGAGCAAGCGGGGCTATTTTTGCTCTTGCAGGGTTATTAGCAGTTTTAACTCCTAATTTAAGAGTTTATGTGTTTTTTATAATTCCTATGAGAATGTGGATTGCTATAATCTTTTTATTAGGTGTTTTATGGATGGCTTCTATAGGTGTTGGTTTGCCTATTGGAAACACAGCTCATTTTGGAGGGCTGTTAGTTGGTTTGAGCTATGGCATTTATCTTAAAAAGAAATATCGGCGGAAAACAAAGATGATTGCGAAGTATTTTGGTGGTTAGGAAGGTTTTTTATCAATAAAAGGTAATTTAATGATAGCTTTTCTAATCATCCTCAAAACTTATTATATTTATGACATTCAAATAAAATAAAAGAACTTAGGTTAACGGAGTTTCCTAAGTTAAATACTTTTAAATATGCTTTTTGTTTATTGATGTTATGAAAAAGAGGATGAGTTGGGACAGAATAAACAAATTTGTTTATGCAAATTTTAAATTAAGTTTGAAGTATGTAAAAGATATTAAAAATTATATTTGGTTTTCATTTATTTTGTTTTTTGGTGTTGGGATTTTTGGATATTTTTTTCCTGTTTTGTTTGAAGAACAGATTTTAAATTTAATTAAGGAAATAATTGCACAAACAGAAGGGCTGGATATGGTGGGTTTGATTAGATTTATTTTTTTGAATAATCTGAGAAGCAGTTTTTTTGCTATGTTGCTGGGAATTTTTTTTGGGATTATTCCTTTTTTTGTTCTTATAGTTAATGGTTATGTTTTGGGTTTTGTGGCTAGTAAGACTGTTGTTAGTGAGGGATTTTCAATTTTATGGAAATTATTGCCTCATGGAATTTTTGAATTGCCTGCAGTGTTGATTAGTGTTGCAATTGGATTGAGATTGGGGATGTTTCTTTTTGTTTATGAAGGCAGGAGAAAATGGAAAGAGTTTAAGAGATGGTTAGTTGATGCTTTCAGGGTTTTCTTGTTTATTATAATTCCTTTACTTGTAATTGCAGCTATGATTGAAGGGGTGTTGATTTGGTTGTGGGGATGATTTTTTATTCTCTTAAATCACTTATTCCTAACATTAGAAATAACAGGCCTATCATGACTATAAACCAGAATATTCCGCCTTTAAGGAATTCCCAGCCAGCATTCCAAAAATTTAGAGACTTGCCTAATATTGTCCAAGCATATATTGAAGAATAATATGCTATAAGAATCATCCCTATTATTAATACCAGCCCAAATAAAATCTCAAACCATTTGTTCATGTTAGTGAAGAGATTTTATCTGTTTATAAAGATTTCTGTGTTTTATTGGATATTTTAGTATAACTTCAAATAAGTTTGAACTCTTCGCCGCATTTATAAAGAGGCTTTTTCTATATAGTTAACATGGATGACAAATTTATATTAATGGGGCTAAATGACGAGAAAGCAGGCTATGTTGCTGAAGTATTGAAAAACAAGACTTGCAAGAAAATATTAGATTTTTTAGCTGAAACTAAAGAAGCAAGTGAAAAAGATATTTCAAGAATTTTAGAAATGCCCATTAATACTGTTGAATATAATTTGAAGAAGTTAGTTAAGTCTGGTTTAGTTGTTAAAGCAAAGAATTTTTTCTGGAGTGTTAAAGGCAGAAAAATCCTAATGTATAAATTAGCAAGGAAAGATATTATTATTTCTCCTAATAAGAAGCCAAGTCTTAGTGCTTTAAAGAGTGTTTTGCCTGTGCTTATTTTTGCAATTTTGATAATAAATTTTATAGCATTGGCTATGCTTTTAGAGAAACAAGGAATTATAGAGCCAAGTCAAGCCCCTAGGAAATTTAATTCTTATTTTGAAATGCAGAATTTTTTGAGGCAACATGTTATTAGGGAAAGGAGAGGGGGTTTTGAAATTGAAGATGTTTTTAGATTTAGAACAACAGTTTCACAATCTGCAGAGATAGTAGGTACTATGGCATCGGCAGCACCAAGTGCTTCTGTAAGCAAGGCAGAAGATTACTCAACAACAAACATTCAGGTAGCAGGTGTTGATGAAGCAGATATTGTGAAAAATGATGGAAAGTATATTTATATTGCTACAGGAAATAGAGTTGTGATTGTTGATGCTTATCCTGCAGAAGATATGGAAATTTTAAGTGAAATTGGATTTGATAAAAGTGTTAGTGAGATTTTTATTAATAAAGATAAGTTAATTGTTTTTTCAAGAGATTATCCTGTTTATAGGGCATGTGTTGTTGGAAGATGCGTCCCAGAAAATAGTGATTTAATTAGTATTTATGATATTTTAGATAGAGAGAACCCTGAATTAGAAAATGAAATATTTGTGGATGGGAGTTATATGAATTCAAGAATGATTGGAGATTATGTTTATATTATATCTACAAAATATGCAGATGTGGATAATCCTGAGCCGCCCGTTTATATAACAGATGGTGTTCAAGAAGAAGTAAAAGCAAATGAAGTTTATTATTTTGATTATCCTGATGTTAATTATGTATTTACTTCAATAATGGCGATTAATATTGAAAATGGAGATTTAAATAGTGAGATTTATTTAACTGGGGGAACAAGCACGATTTATGTTTCTCAGGATAATATTTATTTGACTCATCAAAAGAGAGGGGAGACTATTATTCATAAAATTAATGTTGATGAAGAAGATATTGAGTATGTTGGAGTTGGGGAAGTTCCTGGAAGAGTTTTGAATCAATTTTCAATGGATGAGTATGGTGGATATTTTAGAATTGCTACAACAACAGGGGGAGGAAATCATCTTTATGTTTTAGATGATGATTTAGAGATTGTTGGAAGTATTGAAAATTTGGCACCAGGAGAGAGTATTTATTCTGCAAGGTTTATGGGTGAGAGGGCTTATATTGTTACCTTTAAAAAAATAGATCCTTTGTTTGTTATAGATTTGTCTGAACCTGAACGGCCTGAAGTGCTTGGCTATTTAAAAATAACAGGTTATTCTGATTATTTACATCCTTATGATGAAAATCATCTTATTGGAATTGGGAAAGAGACAAGGGGAGGAAATGAGCGATTTTCTTGGTATCAGGGTGTAAAGATTTCTTTGTTTGATGTTTCAGATGTAGAAAACCCTATTGAAGTTGATAAATTTGAAATTGGAGATAGAGGGACAGATAGTGCTGCTTTGCGTGAGCATAAAGCTGTTTTGTTTGATAAAGAGAAAAACCTTTTAGTTATTCCTATTAATCTTGCAGAAATAGATGAAAGTAAGTATGAAAATTATGAAGAAATTCCAGATAATGCTCATGGAGAGCAAGTATGGCAAGGAGCTTATATTTTAAACTTGAATTTAGGTGGAATAAGTTTGAGGGGAAAGATTAGCCATGATGAGAGTTATATCCAAAGAAGCCTTTATATGGATGATGTTCTTTATACAATCTCTCAGAGGATGGTAAAAGCAAATGATTTGCAGACTATTGATGAAATTAAGAGTTTAGATTTGAGTTATTGATTATCTCTTTAAATCTCATAAATTCTTATAAATAAGTCTGATTTTTTTATGTCATGGCTGTAAATAAGAAAAATGAATTAGATGTTTTGCCTCTTAAGGAGATAAAGCCTTTGACTAAATTAGATATTTTAAGAAAATTAAGTCCTGGGACTTTTTTAAGAGAAGGTCTGAATGATATTTTGAGGGGAGGGATGGGTGCTTTAATTGTTGTCAGCAATTCTAATAGTTCAAATATTTTTGAAGGAGGATTTAAAGTTAACTGCAAGTTTAGTCCGAGAAGATTGGCTGAGTTGGCTAAGATGGATGGAGCAATTATTCTTTCAGAAGATTTTAAGAAAATAATTCTTGCAAATACTTTGCTTGTTCCTGACAGAACTTTGAGCACTGTTGAAACAGGAACCAGGCATCAGGCTGCAGAGAGGGCTGCCAAGCAAATAAACGGATTAATTATAGCTGTTTCTGAAAGAAGAAGATTGATTACTGTTTATTATGGAAATTTAAGATATGTTTTACAAAATACAGAAGATCTTTTGAGAAGGGCTACAGAAACCTTGCAAATTTTAGAAAAGCAAAGAGAGGTTTTTGATGAACTGCTGACTAATTTGAATGTTTTAGAGATTACTAACTTGGTTTCTATTGCAGATATCTGCACAATCTTGCAAAGAATGGAAATGATAAAAAAAATGGCAGATATAATTAACGAGTATATTACAGAATTAGGGAAAGAAGGAGCAATTGTTAGAATGCGAATGAGGGAAGTTACTAAAGGGATTGGGAAAAAACAGGAATTTATAATTAAAGATTATGTGCAAAATCCTGCCAAGGTTAGAAATTTTTTTGATAAGCTTAGTTTTGAAGGTTTGTTAGATGCAGAAAATATTGCGAGATTGCTGTTTGGGGAATTGTCAGAAACAAAAATTGTTCCCAAGGGTTATCGGATTTTGTGCAAAACTAATTTAAATGAAAGTGAGATTAATAATTTAATAATTAATTTTAAGAATCTTGAAGGGATTTTGGAAGCAGATGAAGAAAAGTTAAAGAAAGTTTTGAAAAGTCGTGTTCAAAGTTTTCAAGAAGAGATTAAAAAGGTAAAGGAGCAGGTGATGATGATGGGGAAGATTTGAGAATGAGTGGATGGCGATAGGTTTATAAATATATAAAATTATAAATTTATATGAAAACAATAGCTTTGCCTGAAGATTTGCATAGAGAGTTTATGGAGCTAAGACTTCGAAAAGGAAACAAGAATGCAGCAGAATTAATAAAAGAGCTTATATTTGAGTATAGGCAAAAGAGATTTTTAGAAGCGAGTGCTTTATTTAAACAGATGTTAAAGAAAAGCGGAAAAAGTTTTGACGAACTTTTAAAAGATAGTAGAAAAATAAGAGGGGAGATTGCAGATGAATGGTTCCCTGACTGAATTAGATAGAGTTGTTGTTGATACAAATATTCTTTTTATGGCTCTTTATAATGAAAATAGTAAGGCAGGAAAAGTAATAGCGCTTGCGAATAAGAATAAAATTAAACTTTTTTCTCCAGATAACGTTAAAGAAGAACTTATAAAGGTTTTAAAAAGAGAAATGGATTTTTCTGAAGATAAAATTGATTTTATTATAGAAAATTTTCCTATAGTGTGGATAGAAAAAAGATTTTATGAGAGTTTTTTAGGTAAAACCAAAGTTAAACATAAAGCAGATAAGCCAGTAGAGGCTATTTCTTTGTTGTTAGGATGTGGGATTTTAAGTGCTGATAAGCATTTTAGGGATAGGGTAAATATTGATGAGTTGTTGGAGGATTAGGGGGTAGATTGTTGAGACCTTTTGGGGTATGACGATACTTATTATCTCAATATCTAAGTAATCTTTTTAAAGAGAATATCATTCTAAAAAACCATGGATGATCAAAATCGACAAATAAAAACAAAAACTATTGACGACTTTGTTAATAGAGTTAAAGAAAAATATTGTTGCGATGCTGGGATTGATTATGATAAATTATGTAGTGATATTTATGTGACAAGAATTCCTTCTCAAAAAGTATTCCAGGGAGTGTTAACATATGTTAATGGGGATTTCATATATTTGTTCCAAACCAGCATAAGTTACTAGAAAAATACTCAACTGCCCATGAATTAGGTCATTTATTTTTTGGGCAAAAAGAAAAGGAGGCACATTATTTTGCACGTACATTAATAGGTATGAGTACATTTGAATATTACATGTTAAGTCTGGTAGATGTTACTATATTCATGATAAAACATCCCTTAGTAACAAAGAAATTTATGTTTTCTAGAGATAGAAATATTAGAGATTATCTTTTAAAATTGTCAAGACAATATGAAAAAGCAGGACATAAGATAAATAGGTATCCACCGCACATGCAGAAGAATATACATATTTCTTCTGAAGTATTGAGGGATTTTGTAGATAGTAATTAAGAAAAGTATTTATATACCATTAAATATTTTTAAAATCATGCTAACTTCACAACAAATCAAAGAAATAAAAGAGCATCTTGAAAAAGCGCAGAATCCTCTTTTCTTTTTTGACAATGATAATGATGGGTTGTGCAGTTTTTTGCTGTTGAGGAGGTTTATTGGGCGAGGGCGCGGGGTGGCAATTAAATCTTTTCCTAATTTAAATATTAGTTATTATAGGAAAGTTAATGAATTAAAACCAGATTATATTTTTATTTTAGACAAGCCAGTAGTTTCAGATGAATTTATAGAAAAAGCTAATCAGGACAATATTCCTGTTGTTTGGATTGAGCACCATATGGTTGAGAAGTCAGAAGATAGAGAAATTTATTATTATAATCCTTATCTTAATGATAAAACAACTGAGCCTACTTCTTATTTATGTTATAAAGTTGCAAGTAGAAAAGAAGATGTTTGGCTTGCAATGATTGGATGTATAAGTGACTGTTATGTACCTGATTTTTATTCTGAGTTTGAGGAGAAATATCCGGAATTAGGCAAGAAAAATCCTAAGTCTGCTTTTGATTTGCTTTATGATTCTGAGATTGGGAGGATTGCAAGAATTTTGGATTTTTCTTTAAAAGACACTACTACAAATGTTGTTAATATGCTGAGGTTTATGATGAAAGTTAAAGGGCCTATAGGTATCTTAGAGGAGAACAGCAAGACAAGGCAGATTTTAAGGCGTTATGAGCAGATTAATTCAAAGTATCAGGCATTGATGGAGAAGGCAAGAGAATTGAGAAAAGGGAAAATGATTTATTTTCAATATGGGGGGCAATTTAGTTTAAGTGGTAATTTAGCTAATCAATTGAGTTATGAATTTCCTGATAAGGTGGTTGTTGTTGTTTATGTAAAAGAAGATGTTGCAAATATCTCTATGAGGGGGTCTGGAGATGTTAGGAAATTAATGTTGGAAGCTATTAAGGGCTTTGATGGGGCTACTGGCGGTGGGCATGAGCATGCTACTGGGGCTAAGATGAATGTTGATGATTTGGATGAGTTTAGAGAGAGGGTTGAGGGGTTGATAAAAGATTAATCAAAAAAATAATTATCTGATTTCATACCCCGTATATAGCATTCTTGTGCTGGAAACAGAGGTTCTGTTTTAGGAATATAAACTCCTGTATCTTCTAAACTTATAATCTCTGGATTTCCTAAAGATTCTAACTCAAAAATAGCTTTTTCACGAGCATTAAGTCTCTGGTGTTTATTTCTTCTATACTTAACTTTATTAACTGGTATATGTATCTTTTTTTAAGAATTAATTATTTATAAATCTTCAGGATTAGTATGAACTAGCAACATAAGCTTTATTATTTGTTTTTTTGTTGCAAGCTATACATTTTCCCTGCTTGGCTTTTTTCAAATCACTTCCAAATAAGTCCAATCCTTCTTGCTTTGTAATTTTATCATAACATTTTCCTGATTCACACCAGTATATTTTTGCTATTTTTCCTTTTCCTACTTCTTCAACTATCTTTTTGATATCATTAACTTCTCTTATGCTATCTTTTAAATCTTTTTTTGATTTTTCTAAAAGTTCTTTTTGTATTTTATCAAGTAGTTTTGGAATTTCTTGAGTAAGGTTTTTTTCTTTGATCTGTATTCTTTTTTTTGTGTTTCTTGAAAAAACTGTTAATGTTTTGTTTTTGATTTCTCTTTCTCCTAATTCTATTCTTAGAGGAATTCCTTTTAATTCATAATGATAAAACTTGCTTCCGACAGAATCTTCATTCTTATCTATTCCTATTCTATAATCTTTTAGTTTGTTTTTTATCTCCCTTGCCTTTTTAATTATTTGATTTTTATTTTTTGTTTTAAATATTGGAATTATTATTATTTGGGTTGGAGCTATGTTTGGTGGGATTACCAAACCAGAATCATCTCCGTGCTGCGAGATTACTGCTGCTAAATATCTTTCTCCGTTTCCAGTGCAGGTTTGCCAAACATATTTTTCTTTTCTGTCTTTATCTATGAATTTTATGTTGAATTTTTTAGCATAAGCTTGTCCTAAGTTATTTAATGAGCCGTTTTCTAACACTTTTCCATTTGGCATTAAAGTGTAATATTCTAAAGCTCCTTCTGCTCCTGGGAAACATTCCCATTGAGGTTTTTTTACAATTAATGGCTGGACTGCTATTTTTTCCCAGATAAAATCATTTATTTTTTTATGCAATAGGATTTCTTTTTCTGCTTCTTGTTTTGTTGTGTGGGCTGTGTGGATTTCATACCAAGGGCCGATTTCTCTGTCTCTTATTAATGGGCGCGTTTGTTTAGTTTCATATCTGTAAGAAAAAACAGTTTCGTAAATTCTAAAAGGCAAGTCAGAATAACTTCTAATCCATAAAGAAAACATCGGGTACATGGCTGGCTCTCCTGTTGGTCTTAAAATAAATTCAGTTTTGTTTTTCTTGCCAGCCCAGAAACCTTCTTCTTTAAAACCTTTCCACCAAGAATCATTTTGTTCAGCGTATTTTGTGGGAACAATTAAAGGAAAATACATTTCTTTTATTTTATTTTTTTTAAACTCTTTGTCCCACAAAGCTTTTATTCTCAGCATCATATTATAACCATAAGGCATCCATACAAACATGCTTTTAACGTCGTATCTATTGTCTATTATCCCAGCTAATTGTAAAACTTGAGACATCCACTCAGGAAAATCTGATTTTTTTGCGTTTAATTGTTCTGGCAGTTCTTGTTTTGTTTTTTCTTTAGCAAGGGGCTCTGCTCTTTCTGTAACCCTGATAGGATAAATTTCTTGCGTTGTGAGTTTTTTAGTTGCTTCTTTTTCTAATTTTGCTATTTGTTTTTTATTTAGGTTTGCTCCAAGGTATATTCTTTGTTTTTCTATTTTTTTGCCTTTTCTTATGGATTTTACTCTGTAATAATATCTTTTATCTTTTCTTTTTTTGATTTCAGTATATGTCATAGATTTTATGTGTCTACATTATTTATAAATCTTTCTGATGTGTGGACGTAATGTGCTGATTGTGTGTCTACACCTTTGTGGTTTGTTTTTTAGATGTAGACGTACAAGAGAATTAACTTTTCAAATCAAAAATTTTATTAAGGGTATATTATAAGTATTTTTATGGGCCTATAGCTTAATGGATAAAGTACCGGGGTTCGGTCCCGTTGATGGGGGTTCGACTCCTCCTAGGCCCATTTAAACCCCAATAACTAACGCCACAACAACACAAACAACTATTATGATTGAGGGGATAATGTGCCTCCAAGTCATTTTTTCTTTTAAGAAAATTCTTGCAAATAAGAATATGAAAACTGGAGCTAAGATGAATAATATTGTTGTGAATATGACTCCATAAGCAAGGTAGCCGTAATATAAAATTAATCTGTAGGCGACCCAGATTGCTCCTGTTATGAATATGAGGAATTTGGTTTTAGTTTCTATTGAGGTTATTTTAGGATGGAAGATGATTGCCGCTATAAGAAAAATAGATAGACATCTTAAAAAATAAAAAGTTAATGAAGAATAATAAGGTAGAATTGCTCTTGAGATTACTAATTCTACTGCAAAAAACAGACTTCCTAATAATGCTGCTATTATGTATTTGTTGTAAACTAGGTGATATTTTTTTATGTGGGAGGCAATTAAAGAGATGCTTGCTATTAATGCTAAAATAAGGATGGAGTATCTTCTTTCCCCTTCATATGTGATGAAGAAAAAACTAAAAATAAAAGCTAAGAGGATTGTAAACAAAGGCTGCATTAATCTTATTGGTTCTATTTCTGTTAAATCTTCTCTTTTTAATGAATAGAAAATTAATAAGTTGGCAAGAATTGAAAATAAAATTACAGACAGGAAAATTAATATATTTTTTAATTCATATGCTTGTGGTTTGATTTGCCAGAAAAAATAAGTTAGAGGAAGCATTACTAAGACTAAAGCTAAGAATCCATAAACAACATAATTTTTATAATTCATAAAGCGTTTTCTTAGAATTTTTTTTTCTATGGTCATTCCTACGCCTTCTAAAAATGCTCCGATGATTGGTATGTAGATCATTTTATCTCTTTTTATATTATTTATTATCTGGAATCTGATAAAATGTTAAGGTGGAAAGATGAGCCGCTTAAGCTTCTGATTCGAGCCATAAACATTTTGTATATTATTAATTATTGTAGTTTAGTAGTCTAAAGAAAATTTGCTATTTAAAGGTTTTTTAATTTTTCTTCTAAAATTTTTCTTACAATATTATAATCAGCACGTTTTTTTGTTTTTTTCATGACTTCTCCAATCAAAGAATTTAATGCTTCTTTTTTTCCTTTTTTGTAATCTTCAACAGCATTTGGATTTTTTATACAAATAGCTTTACTTGCTGTCATCAGTTCTTTTTCATCTGTAATTTTTTCTGAAGCTTTTGCTTTTTGTTTAGGTGAGAAACTTTTTGGAATGAACTTCCTTAAAATATCTTTTGCTTTTAAGGGGGTTATTTTGTTTTTTTGCAGTAATTCTAATAATTCTATAATATGTTCTGGTTTGATATTAACGTCGTCCATTGTTTTCTTGTTGTGATTTAAAACAGAAAGCCATTCTACAGTTATCCAAGGCAGGGCAAATTTAGGATTGATTTTTTTGCTTACTTTTTCGTATAGTTCAACAATTTCTAAGTTTTGAGTTAAAACTTGTGCGTCTTTTGGGTTTATTTTATGTTTTTTAATTATCTTATCTAATTTTTGCTGAGGGGATTCTGGAAGTTTGTTTTTAATTTCTTGTGCTCTTTTTTTATTGATTTTTATTATGGGCAAGTCTGGGTCTGGGATAAATCTATAATCTGCTTGTTCTTCTTTTGTTCTCATTAGCTGTGTTTTTTCTGTTACTGGATTCCATCTTCTTGTTTCTTGTTTTATTGGTTTTTCTTTTTCATGTCTTTTAAGTTCTGATTTTATTGCTTTAATAATTTCTCTTGTAGAATTAACATTCTTTATTTCTGCTCTTGCAGTTAGATTTTTTATATTTACATTAACATCTGCTTTAATTCCTGCGTCTTTGTTTAGGGCTTTGATGTATGATAGAGTTAAGATTAATTGTTTTAGCCAGTTTTGGACTTGCTCTGGTGATGTGAAGTCAGGTTCTGTTACTATTTCAACTAATGGGGCCCCGCTTCTGTTATAATCAACTGTGGCTTTATCTGGGTTCCAGGCAGCAGGGTCTTCTTCTAGATGAACTTCTCTTATTTTTATTCCAAGGAATTTTCCATTTTCTGCAACAGGGATTGAATGAGCTCCTGAAATTGTTATTTGATATCCTTTTGGCATGTCTGGCCAGTCGTAGTGTTTTCTTTGGAAGATTAAGGGACGTTTGTTTTCTATGAGGTTTGGTTTGCAATTTAGCATTAATGCTATTTGTAAAAGTTTGTTAATTGCTTGTGAATTTGGGAGCATTGGCTTTGAGCCCGGCTGTCCTGTGCAAATTGGACACACATTGGTGTTTGGTTTTATAATTTTCATGTCATGAAAGTTTTTACATCTGCAGAATAATTTTTCTTTTGTTTCTAAGTAGCCGTGGATTTCAAGGCCGATTAATGGTTTTTCCTGTTTTTTCATGTTTATTAAAGAGAATTAGGATTTAATAAGGTTTTTATATGTTATTGGTTTATTTTGTTTATGAAAAAACCACAAAGAACTCCAATCTCGCGCTTTGACTCGTTATCAAAGAAAAAATTTGTCTCGTCAAAACGCTCGGAACCAGGAGACAAAATTCAGGTTATTGTTGATAGGAAAAAAGAAAAAGGAATTCTTTTGGATAGTTATGACAGAGGTGTTTTGCTTTTGAAACTTGAAAATGGATATAATATTGGGTTGAAGAAGGAGAATATTTCTGAGATTAAGGTTTTGAAGAGAAAGAAGAAAAAGGTTGAGGAAGAGGAGTTGAAACTGAGTGGGAAGAAGCCAATTATTGATTTTTATTTGACTGGAGGAACAATTAGCAGTAAGCTTGATCCTGAGACAGGGGGAGTTAAATGGTTAATTGATGCTAAGGAGTTATTTTCTATGTATCCAAGTATTTTTGATATTGCAGATATAAGGGTGAAAACTCCTTTTTTAAAAGCAAGCGAGAATATGGATTCTAAAGATTGGATTCGGCTTGCTAAACTTGTTGGCAGGTCTTTAAATGATAATAATGTTAAAGGAGTTATTATTAGTCATGGAACAGATTTTTTGCATTATACTGCAAGTGCTTTATCATTTATGCTCGGCAAATTAAATAAGCCTGTTGTTTTGACTTATTCGCAGAGAAGTTCTGACAGGGGAAGTTCAGATGCTCAGTTGAATTTAATTTGTTCTGCTCATATGGTTTTATCTGATATTGCTGAAGTTATGTTAGTTGGGCATGCTTCTATTAATGATGATTATTGTTATGCTTTGAGTGGTGTGAAGTGCCGCAAGATGCATACATCTCGGCGTGATACTTTTAGGCCAATTAATTGCAAGCCAATTGCTAAAATTTGGGCTGATGGAAAAATTGAAATTGTTGATAATAATATTAATAAAAGAGCTAAAAGAAAGATTGAGATTGATGCTGTTTTTAATGAGAAAGTTGGTTTAATTAAATTTTATCCTGGGCAGGAGCCTTCTATATTAGATTATTATATGAAGAAAAAATATAAAGGTATTGTGGTTGAGATGTCTTGATTGGGGCATGTTATTTCAGAGGGCAAGAATAATTGGATTCCTAAATTGAGAGAAGTGATTAAGAAAGGATTATTTGTTTGTGCTGCTCCTCAGACATTGTATGGCCGGCTTGATTCATATGTGTATAGTCCTGGCCGTAAGTTGCAGAAAATTGGTGTTGTTTTTTTAAAAGATATTTTGCCTGAAACTGCTTTAGTCAAACTTGGCTGGGTGCTTGCCCATAAGAATTGGAGAGGTTCAGTAGCGACTGCGCAGAAGATGTTGGAGAATGTTGCTGGGGAGTTTAATGATAAACTTGGAAATGAGTTTCTTAATTAAATTTTTAAATTCTAGAATTTTTAGAATAACAAACTATTTAAACTCTAATTTTATCTTAAATTAAACCCAAAAAGGGAAGGAGAGTTCTGATTGAAAATGACAAAAAACAAAATTCGTTTAAAACCACGACATCTTGTTAGGTTAGACTTATATATCCAAGCCAAACGTTTAGAAATTTCTAATCCTGATTATATAATGGGTTATAATGATTGTATGAGGGAAGGGGAAGTTAAAATATTTGAAAGAATTAGACAAGGAATTTTTTCAAATGATACTTCATTTAAAATAGAGATTACAGATGGATTAGAAGATATATGTGAACTCTGCCCTAAAAAAGAAGAACTTTCTTGTGAGAGTGAGGAAGCTAAACGCCAAGACCATGTGATTGCAGGAGTATATGGAGCAGAGATTGGAAAAGAATATACACCAAAAGAATTGTTAAAATTGGTCTTGTCATATCATGCAAATGCTCAGAAAATATATAATGTTGAATTAACTAAATCAAAAGAATTTAAGATTCCGATTATTGATGATTCTAATGCTTCGCTTTGTGATCATGTTAATAATTCTTCTGTGGAGGATGAACTTGAAGTATAAAAATTATTTAGAATAAATCATCTCAACTTCCTCTCAATCGTATTTAACTTCTTTATGATTTCTTGGATTTCTTTTTCAGCTTTTATGTTTATTTTATAATCAAATTCTGCTTTTATTCTGTCTCTTTGAGCAGAGCGATTTTGGCTCATTAAAATTATTGGCGCCTGGATTGCTGCTAAGCATGATAAAATAAGATTTAAAAGAATAAAAGGATAAATATCCCAGGCTTTGCCAAAAATAAGCCACATAGTATTAATAAACATCCAGATTGCTAAGAATATAAAAAATCCGATGATAAAAACCCAACTTCCTGCCCATTTTGTTAGAAAGTCTGCTGATTTTTGCCCGAATGTTAATCTATGTCGTTTTTTAGGATTTATTAATTTTTCAATTTTCCCAAAAATGCCTTTGGTCATGTACTCTACATCTCTTACTACATTTACCTCTTCTCCTGCTTTTTCTATCTCTTTTCGCATAAGATTATTTAGATAAATAGATTTATATAGGTTTTGGCATGTGCTAGAACTTTATGTTGTTGGTTTAAGTTGTAACTATTAAGTGGTTATAGGGGAAAGGTTTATATATTGTTTTTGGGTGTGTGTGGTATGAAAATTTCAACAAGTTTAACTAGTCATTTAGAAACAAATAACCAATTTAAAGGTTTTTGGCGGGAATATAAGTCTTTACATAGTCGGGACAGCACGGGACAAAAATATGCAAATACTATTGCAGGATGTATGGAAATTGTTCATGATTTAAATGAGAAAAAGATTCCTTATTGTATATTGGGTGGTTTAGCTGTTGCTTTTCATCTTCACCAAGTTGATCATAATGCATTTTTGAAATGGAGGGGGACTTCTGATATAGATCTTTTGGTTGCAAAAAAAGTTGTTGGAGGAATTCTAAGAAAGAATGATTATACTTATAGACAAGTTTTGAGAGGATTAAAAGCAGCAAAACAAGGTGTTTATGATTATGTTAAAGATGATAATGGAGAGACTCTTGTTTTAGGTTTGAGAGAAAGTATCCAAAATAAAAAAGGTAAGGATATTACCAACAAAATCCTTAATAATTCTTCTCTTGTTGATGTTTATAGTGTTCCGATTAGAGTTCCTATGATAAGAGATCTTGTTCAGATGAAAAGATTTGCTAATAGAGCAAAAGACAGAGAAGATATTAAATTACTTAGACAGAAATATAAAGGATTAAAATTATAATCACTAATTTTATATATCCTTGTTATTTTTTCTTTTCATGGAAAAAATAAAATGCGGGCTGGAGATTCATCAGCAGCTGAATACTCATAAATTATTTTGTAATTGTCCTTCTGTTTTGAGAAATGATGAGCCGGATTTTGAGGTTAGGCGGAGGTTACATGCTGTTGCTGGAGAAGAAGGAGAGATTGATATTGCTGCTGAGTTTGAAGCTGGAAAAGAGAGAGAGTTTATTTATCAGGGTTATGATACTACTTGTTTGGTTGAACTTGATGAAGAGCCGCCACATTTGATTAATCAAGAAGCTTTAGAAATTGCTTTACATGTTGCTATGTTGTTGAATTGTGAGATTTTGGGAATTGCACAGATAATGAGAAAAACTGTTGTTGATGGAAGTAATACTGCGGGTTTTCAGAGGACTGTTCTGATTGCTCGTGATGGGTATATTGAGACAGAGAGTGGCAGAGTTAGAATTGAAAATATTAGTTTAGAAGAAGATGCTGCGAGAATAATTGGAAAAGAAGAAGGGAAAAGTGTTTTTAGATTAGATAGATTAGGCATTCCTTTGATTGAAATTGGAACTGCTCCAGATATTAAAAGTGCTGAACAATGCAGAGAAGTTGCTTTGCATCTTGGCGATGTTTTGAGAAGCTGCAGAGTTAAAAGAGGCATTGGGACAATAAGACAGGATATTAATATTAGTATTAAAGGACATCCAAGGGCTGAGATTAAAGGTTTTCAAGACCCTAAGATTTTTGTTGATGTTGTTAAAAAAGAAGCTGAACGACAGAAAAAAAATTTATCAGATGGAAAAAAAGAGTTAATTCCTGAAGTTAGAGGAGCTAATGAAGATGGGACT
>JAUUWR010000071.1 GCA_030588935.1 bacterium
AGTGAAAATCCTAAGATTGCAGAGCAAGGTGCAAAAAGAAGATTAGCAAAATATGAATCAATAACAAAAGAGTGCAAGAAATTTGAGATGATTAAGCTTTTTGGAAACAAGAACAGCAAAAATTTAATTATTGGCTGGGGCTCAACTAAAACAGTTATTTTAGATGCTATTCAAGGACTTGATTATAAATTTTTACAGGTTTTATATATGAAGCCTATGTCAGATGAGATTGAAAAAGAAATTCAAAAAGCTAAGAAAGTTATTTTAGTTGAGAATAATGTTACAGGACAATTAGGCAGATTAATTAGAGAAAAATCTGGATTGAAAATTAAAAATAGGATTTTGAAATATGATAGTCGTCCATTTAGGTCAGATGAGTTAAGGGGGGAGATACTTAAAGTTAAATGATTTATTTGAAAAATTGGGAGCCTTCGGACAACCCAATTTTTTCCTTTTAACCTATAATGTTAAAATTATTCACTCTTGGCAGATGAGGAGAGTAAGTTACTGATAATCAAGCTTAATATTTTGTAAGATTATAGAAAAATAAAATAAGCTAAATAAAAAATGACAAAAGTTCGCCGTACTAACATAAGTAAGAAAATGGAAATAGAAGAGATTATAGAATCAGAAGAGCAAACAGCCAAAAGAATGGCTTCATTTTTTGAGGGAGAAAAAAATCAACCTTTAATAAGATCTTATAATCACCTTACTAAAGCAATAAATAATGCTAAAATTTATCTTAAAAATTTAAAATGAAAACTAAATTATCAACCAAAAACACAATAACCTGGTGCCCAGGATGTTCAAACTTCATGCTACTTGAAAGTGTGAAAAAAGCATTTGGAAAAATAATTTCTGGAGGAACAAAGCAAGAAAATATTGCAATCGTGACAGGAATTGGATGTCATGCAAAAATATTTGATTATATTAATGTGTGTGGATTTTATGGATTGCATGGGCGGGTTATTCCAACTTGTTTAGGAATAAAATTAGGAAATCCAAACATGACTGTGGTGGGATTTGCAGGAGATGGAGATACTTATGCAGAAGGAATGGCGCACTTTATTCATGCTGGAAGATATAATGCAAATATGACTTTAGTTGTTCATGATAATCAAAGTTTTTCATTAACAACAGGACAGCCGACCCCAACTACTCAGCAAGGTTATATAAGCAAGGCATCTCCTTTAGGAGAACCTAATTATCCTTTAAATCCAATTAAATTAGCTCTTGCTTCTGGAGTAAGTTTTATTGCCCGCTGCAATGCCCAGGATATTGCACATACAGCCCAAATTTTAGAAGCTGCTATCAGGCACAAAGGATTTAGTTTTGTTGAAATTATTCAAGATTGCTTGATTTTTAATAAAAATATGAATGCCAAAGATAAATTAATGTATAAAATTAATAATAAAAATGATATGAAGATTGCTGAGAAATTGGCTGGAGAGTGGGATTATAATTCAAAAAAAGGAAAAATTCCTATTGGGGTTTTGTATCATGTTGAGAAACCTTGTTTAGATGAAAAATTGAAAAAGTGATTATTTATAACAAACAATCTAAAATAAAATTTCTCGTAATATAAAATGTTTGTGAAGCTACTTTTTTAAGATGATGAGAAATTGATTTTTTATTTCCAATAGCTACATACACAATTTTTTTATCAAATCTATTAATTACAGAAAAAACAGCACCTGAAAAGTCTCCATCATTAGTTATGATAAATGCTTTATCATAAATATTATCAAAAGCATCTAAAACCAAATTAAGTGCGAGATTTATATCAGTTGCCTTTTCAATGTAAAAAAACTTTCCATCTTTTTTGTGCTTTTCTAATCTTCCAAAAATAATTTTTAATTTATCAATTTTCGTTAATTTATAGAAAAAGCTTTGTTGTTCAGCATATATTTTAGGATCACTAGATTGAACAACTGGAGAAATATAATAATTAATTTTCACTAAATTATCTTCTCCCACTAATTTCTTACAAAACTTTTCAATATCAATTTTACAATCAAATGCTTTTTTAGTTGAGAAATAAAAATTACTTCCATCAATATAAATGGCAATATTCTCTCTAGAATCCATTTTATTATGAAAACATAGGATCCTTTTACAGATCCTATGGTGTTAATTACAATACTTAAGAAAATAACCTTTATATATTTTTTGTTTTAGATAAGTTTGAATGTAATAATTTGCTTTAACAAAATATGAAAAGAAAAGCTTGCCCTTACAAAAATTCTTAAAAAGAGAGATTTGAATAGTTTGTAAGGGTAAGGATTATAATAGAAAAATATCAAGAACTCTCTTCCCTTTTTGAGTTTAAAATATTATGGATTGAGGGTTTTTAAGATTTTTCTTTACTTATTTATAATTTAGTGAGCTCACTATTATCTGCTTTGCTATTTTTCCTGAAGTCCTTAATTCTATCAACAATATAGTTTTTTGAATTACTTAACGCTGTAAAATAAATGAATCCCCCCATACCATATAACCATCCTTTATGTAAGTTAATTAGTTCATTCTCGATTCCTAGAAGTTTATCACAAATATACAAACCAGCACCAGTTCCAAGTAAAATACTTTGTGCAACTAATTCCCTTCTTGGAAGACTTCTCCAAACCCCATATTTATTCATCATCTCTCTATGAAAATCTGAAACTTCTCTTTCAGCCCCATATCTATTACAATACAAATTTGTCGCTAAACCACTGAGAGTTTTACCGATTGCTGCAAATCCAAATGGTGCTAATTCATGCATGATAAAATGTTTTGATTGAACATTTATAAATTTATCTGTGGATAAAATAACATCATTTAGAAATCTCCTTCATCGCCTTCGCAACTTTGGGATCATGTCTTAAACTTAGAGCATCTTGCGGACAAATCTCAATACAGCAAAAACATCTTATGCATTTCTTTTTATCAACAACAGGATAAGGCTTCAATGTTATTGCGCGGGCAGGACATTTACTTGCACATAAACCACATTTAATACATTTGTTTGTATCACAAATAATCGGCCTTTCTCTAAATAAATCACAAATCATTTTCTTGGTTTGCTCTTTTTCTCTGCAACCAGGAATATCAAACTTGAATTTAGGAAGTTTATCACCAACAGAAATAAATTTAAATTTAGGATAAAGTTTTCTTTTAACAGCTTCTTTTGTTGTAAAAACAGATTTAGGATTTAACTTGATAATTTTACAAGCAGCAATATCTAAAGCAATTCCATTTTTAGAAGCAAGGATCAAATTAGTTTTAACAGGATCTCCTGAACTCGGGCCTTCTCCTTCCATTGCAATAATTCCATCCATTATTGTTAATTCAGGCATTATATTTTGATAAATATCAACCAGAACATTAGAAAACTTCTTGTCTCCTTTTGCTTTTAAATGAGTTCTTTGTTTTAAACCTCCAGGAACAACCCCATAAAGATTTTTTACAGCTCCTGTAAATTTAGTTAAAGTATGGGTTTTTAACTTGGGCATATTAATAACTAAATCAGCATTCTTAAGGGTTTTAGACATTGGAATTTTCTTTAAAACTTTTGCTTTTTTATCTTTGACATTTACTAATTTATCTAATTCAAAAATAACCAGCTTGCCATATTTCTTAGCTATTTTATCAATTCCACTTGCCTTGAATGAAGCTTCTGGATTAGTAAATGGAGAATCTCCTATAAAAATCTTGCAGTTATTTTTCTTTAAAATCTTGCAGACAGCTTCGACAATTGTTGGATTTGTGGTTGTTGCAATTTGTTTTTTCGGAAAAACACCAACAACATTTGGTTTAATCAAAACTTTTTTCCCTTTATATTTAGAAAAATCAAATTCAATTAATTTCAGAGCTTTTTCAACAGCTTTATCAACTTTCTTCTGTTCATAACCTAAACATTTTACAATAGCAACTTTTTCTATGCCTCTTTTTTTCATGTTTAATTATATATTTTAAGTTATTTAAGGTTTTCTTTATCAAAACATTTATCTAAAATTTCTTTTGTTAGTTTTATAGATTTATTGCAAGTTTGTTTTAATTGCCATGACATGCTTTGTTTAAAATAAGCATTTACCACTTGTTTTTCTTTGTTCTGCACCATCTTTATACAAGGAACAAAATCCCCGTCTCCTGAAACAAGAATTGCTATATCATAATTATCTTCATAAGCTTCTTTCACAATTTCGGCAGCTATATGAATATCGTCCCCTTTAACAACATAATAATGTTTATTTGTTCCTTTAATTTTTCTTTTTTGTAATCTGCTAAGTCTTAATTCTACTTTATCTGTCTTTTTTGTTTTATTAAAAAACTTTTGTTGTTTAGAATATTTTTCAGGATTTTCTTTATAATTAAGAGGAGCATTATAATAAAATACTTTTTCTAATTTATCTTCTTTAGATAATATTTCTCCTAACTTTTTAAAATCAAAATCAGATAAGCTTTTAGAATTTCCATAAATTGATTTTAATCCATAATAAAAATTACTGCCATCAATAAATAGAATAACTCTTTTCATATTAAAAACCCGGTCTTACAAACGTAATACCGGGGAACATATAATTATAATATGGGATTTTAAACTTATAAAACTTTCGTTTTAGATTATTTAAGGTTTTCTTAATCTTTCTCAATTTCACTCGTCCTCTTAAAATCTAATCCTAATTTTTCAATTAGGTTTATAACTTTTTGTCTTTGTTCTGATTTCCCACAGCCTTTCCAATCAATTAAAACAGTTTTTACTTGTTCAGTTGTTTTTTCTTCAGCTTGTTTTAACATATTTTCTGTTAAGGGTAAAACATATTGAGGAGTTATATGAGATATTGCATAATTGCTATTTAATTGAATTTTATTAAAACTTGGGCAATAATGAGGTCCACCAATCCCAATAGCACACGCCAAATCTTTATTTGGTTTATAATTTTGAAGCGAAAGAATTGTTTTTGCAATTATTTTTCCTGCTTGTTCATCCTGCCATTGTTTTTCTGTTGAACCTATTTCAATAAAACAGCAAGGAATCTGGATTGAAGGGCCATGATGTGT
>JAUUWR010000034.1 GCA_030588935.1 bacterium
ATGGATTTAGAAACTCTCAAGTTACTCTTTTAGCTCCCACTGGAACAATTGGCTTTATGATGGATGTTGACACTACTGGAATTGAAGGAATGCCAGCATTAATTTATAGGAAAGGATTAGCTGGGGGTGGGGAATTGGAAATAGATTTAAAACCTTGTGTGACAAGCGGATTAAAAAAATTAGGTTATAGTGGGAAAAAATTAGAAAAAATTGTAGAATATATGAAGGAAAAAGGGAGTGTTATAAATGCTCCTTATTTAAGAAAAGAACATTATAAGGTTTTTGAAACTGCTTTTGGAGATAATGTTCTTTCTGTTGACGCACATTTAAATATGATGGCTGCTGTTCAGCCATTTTTATCAGGTGCAATCTCAAAGACAGTTAATTTACCAAAAGGTTCAACAATACAAGATGTTAGAGACACTTATATTAAAGGATGGAAATTAGGATTAAAATCAATAAGTTTGTATATAGATGGTTCTAAAGGTATTCAGCCTTTAAATATAAAAACACCGAGAGATAAAGAAGGAGGGCTTAATTGGGGGGATAGAATTAAACCAGAAAATCCTATGTTAAAAAGCGGGCACATTAATAGAGTAGGATGGAATGTTGATATTCAAGGAACCGGGGTTCATTTTATTATTGGAGAATATGAAGATAGGCCTCCAAAAGATGCTCCTGCTGATTATTTTGTGGAATTTGGAAGTTCTGGTTCTGACCATGCTGCATCATATACTAGTTGGGGTAAAGAAGCATCACGAGGGAGACAATTAGGTGGAACAATTGAAGATTTTATTAAACATAATAAAGGGGCAAGTGGAACTGTTAAAGGATTTACAGACCATGAATTTATTAAATCTTGCAGTTCAATAGAAGATATGTTTGCAAAAATAGTTCAATTAGAATATTTAGGAGATGATTCTGTTTGTGATGTCAAGCCAACTCCAAAGCAAATGAGAGAATTAAGATGCAATGTTCTTGCTAATAGAAGAAGATTAAGGCATTATCAATCAAGAATAGATTTTATTGAAACTGCTATGGAAGATGGAAAATTAATTGAGATATTTCCATTATATGAAGATGAATTGCAACCTGGAGAAATTTCTATGTCAGATGTTTTTTGTATTAAATGTGGATTTAAAACAGAATTAAGTGGAGCAAATTGCAGAAAATGCACTAATTGCGGAGATGCACCAGAGTGTGGTTAGCAAAACCTTTATAACTATATATTTCTAATAATTTACAATGATTTTCATGAAAATAAGTGGTGAGAGTATAATATGGTTGCAAGAAATGATTCAGCAATGGAAGTTACAAACGAAGAGTTTGAAGATATAATTAATAATTCTCATAAATTAGTTGTAGTTGATTTTTTTGCTGAGTGGTGCATGCCCTGCTTGATGATTGCTCCTATTATTGAAGAATTAGCTGAACAAATGAAAGAAGTTAAGTTTGTCAAGATTAATTTAGATGATAATCAAGAGTTGGCGCGCAGATATAATGTTAAAAGCATTCCTTGTTTATTGATTTTTAAAGATGGTGAGGTTGTTGACAGGATTGTCGGGGCCCAGCCTCGGGAAAATATTGAGAAGAAGATTGAAGGGTGGTTGTGATAATATTATTTTTCAACTGGAATCTTAGATTAGATAATAAGAAAGGAGTTCATTTAGTTTGCTTGAGTAACTCATCTTTAGCACTTAATCATCCCCTTTTTAGAGAGTAATATTTTGTAAGATATTGATATAATAATATATTTCTTAGGATAATAATGTATTTAAAAGAAAAAAGGGTTTTTGAAGTATGGGTGAGAAAAAAGGCGGAAAGTTTGATGGTGATATTCCTGTTTTAAATGTAAAAGGAAAAAGTATTCCTGAAGCTTGGGAAAATTCTGTTGTAGAATTATATAACCGTGGTGGATGGTATAAACGAAAAGGTCCTAAAGATAAAGGGCGATTGCAAGTAGATTCCACCATGATTATTGCTATTGAAAATCCGGATTCTGAATTATTCATGCATAAATATTCTGGTTGTGGGATTGAAGGTTTATTAGAATATGAAATGGAAATTCTTGGAGCTAAAGATTCTTGGGTGGTTGGCATGTATGACCCAATAAATGATCCTAGATGGGCTTATCATTATCATGAAAGATTAGCATCTTATCCTGCTGGGAAAGGAAGTATAGATCAGATTGGAAAGATAGTAGAAGGTTTGTCAAAAAAACCCTACATAAGAAGGAACATGGCAATAACTTGGGTTCCTGAAAAGGATATTGGCCATGATGATCCGCCTTGTTTACAAAGAATATGGACATTTATTTCTCCTGTTAAAGACGGTTCTTTTAAATTAAATATGAATTATCACTTTAGAAGTAGGAATGTAATGACTGCTGCCCATATGAATATGGTTGGGTTATATATTTTACAATCTTACCTTAGAGACCAAGTTATAGAAAGAACTGGAATGAATCTAAAGAATGGAAGGCTTGTAGATATAAATGATTCATATCATGTTTCAGCAAGAGATCAGAAATTACTTAAAGATTTTATGGAAAGATTTAAGAAATCAAAAGCAAGAGATGAAACAATAACTAACAGAGCGTATACTAAAGATTTTGTTTTTGATAGTATTAATTTTATGGATAAAAGAATGATAAATGAAATAAAAGAAAAGATTATATCGCAGACTAAGAAAAGATTTGAAGAAAGATTACAAGGCCAAATAGACAAAATAAAAGAAATTTCAGACCATCTTGGAGGATATCATGCTAGAGAAAATTAAAATTCTTCAAGAGTTTGGTTTTGGAGAATTGTGTTCTAGACTTAGAAAAGTTAGTTTAAGAGGATTTCCTAATGTTAAAATATATGGGAATGCAAGAATAAAGATAGATTCTGTTTCTCCTGAGAAGATAAGAGAAGAAATATTTACTCCTCAGCCCTCAATTTATAAAACAGAACTTGATAAAGTTGCAGGGGTAGCAGAATTGTTTTTAAAAAAAGGAATTGATATTTTCCAATTAGATGGGGGTGTTGATTATCTTTCTTATGAAAATAAAGAGACCAAGGAATGGACAATAATCCCTTCAGTTATTGAGGTTTTACCTATAAAGTTTAATTTAGAAAAAGGACTGGATTATTCAGAATCTATTGGTGATGAATTAAAGGTAGTAATGAATGAGCGAGGTTATATTTTAAATCCTGAGCTAAAAAATTTGGATTTTCTTGTTTATGAAGAGTTTAGGGGAAAAACTGTTAAAATTCTTGAAATTTGTGATGGTTCTCATAGAATTGAATTAGCTGTTAGAAAGAATTTAGAACAAAAGCTTCTTTTTATTGATTCTCCTGTTAATGGGTTTCCTTATTATGCTGCTCCAAAACCTTATAATTGTATTCATGAAGAGCCTGAAAGAATTGAAGAAAAGCTAGACAAAACACATGTTTTAACATCTCCAGGACATAAACTTCTTTATAGATTATTTCCAAGTGGGAGGATTAAGAGTGGAACTGTAAGACCTCTTAAAGAAAAATTTGATTAAAATGTCTTTAAAAAATATTTGTGTGATAGGATTTGATTTGGATGGGACTTTGTATGAAATTACCCCAGAAATTCAAAAAAAAATGAGGGGGAAAATTTATGAAAAAATTTCCGAAAAATTTGAGGTTCCTTTTGAAAAAGCGAGGGATTTATTTGAAGAAAGATATGTTGAACTTATGTCTGGCTCTAAAACAATAGATGAAATTTCAAGACAGTATAGTAAGAAGATTAATGGTTCAGATTTTATACAAGAGGCTCTTCAAGAAGCAGATTTTTTAGATTTGATGGGAGAAGATTTAAGGTTAAACCATATGCTTATTAGATTGCGTGAAAGAAAAAGAAAAAGTTTAGATCTATTAACTGGTTCAACCCCCTCTTTTACTTTAAGAAAATTGGAGAAATTAGAAATAAACCCTCATGTTTTTGATTATATTTTAACAAACGAGGATGGCTTAAAATCTCATGAAGAAATTTATAGAAAATGGATTGGGACGAGGAATCTCCCCCCCAAAAATTTCCTTTATGTTGGAGATAATCCTAAACAAGATATCGATATCCCAAAAAGTTTGGGAATAAAGACTTGTATTGTGGGAAGTTATGAGGACGCTGATTTTAATATTAGTAATATTTTAGATTTAGAAAATTTGTTAGAATAAAACCTCAAAAACCTTTAAAAACCAAATATTCTTAATGGAGTTAAGGCTCCATAGCTCAGTCTGGTTAGAGCACTGGCCTTTTAAGCCAGGTGTCGGGGGTTCAAATCCCTCTGGGGCCATATTAATATCAAAAACCAGAAATGGAGAAAACTGCAAAATTAACAGGAATTGTTGGAGTTTTAGTAATATTAGCAATAACATCCAATAGATATTCTCCTAATAAAATTCTAAAAGAACCTAGACCAAATAATCTGCAGAAAATTGTTTATCAATTCTCAGAAGAAGAAAGCAAAGAAATAAGATATTTTAAATCATGTTATGACGATGCTATGTCGGCAAGGTTTAGTGGAAGACTTGAACCTGAAAAGATTAAAGAATCTGTTGATATTATGCTAAATAAGTATCCTAATCTCAGCCCTGAAACTCAAAAAAAGGTTAAAGATTATGTTGAAGGAGGATTGGATTTTTTAAGAGGATGGTTTGAGTTGATTGGAAAATCAGAAGCAATATGCCCCTATGACGCGAAAGCATGTGAGCTTGGGTTGGAGATAGAGTGAAAACAAAAGTTTTATAAACCCCTTTTCAGATTTATAACTATTATAAAGTTGTTAAAAGTAAATATCTCATTTTTTTGCTACTCCCAAAAAATCCTGAAAATCCCTTAAAATGCATGTCTTACAGCCCAAACACACGAAATTAAAGACAGAAGAGGTTGACAAACTACTTACTGACCTAAATATTTCTCTTACTCAATTACCTAAAATCAAGATTACTGACCCTGTGTTGCCAGAAGGCTGTGAAATAGGAGATGTTGTTAAAATAGAAAGAACAGAGGGAGATGAAAAACACATTTATTTTAGAGTGATTGTTGTTTGAAAATATTATGACTAATAAAAACTAATAATAAATAAATATTTATGGCTCGAGAGAAAAGATTAAAATAACAAAAGAGAACTTAAGCGTCTCATCAACACATCTCAAAAATTTAACAGAGATTAGATAAAAAATATCAATACCAAAAAAATCTTGGAGATTTTTTGGGCCCAGAAAATCTTTTATTTGAGAGATTTTCTTTGGTCTTATGAAAACAAACTTTCTTCTTAGACAGAAGACAAGTTTGACAAAACAAACCTTTCAAAAAGGTTTGACCCAAAGGATAGAACTATGATAGATGAACAGCTTAAGCTACTCAGCTGAGTAATTAATTATTCATAGAGATTCCAAAAAATTAGATAAGAAAATAACTTAAAATATTTCCAAATTCCAAAAATCAAAAATAAAATGCAACAAACCCAAAAAACCAAAACCCAAGACAAACATCTTCTTGTGAAAAGATATTTAGAAGGACATAGTTTGGTTGAGTCAAATATAACTTCTTTTAATAATTTTGTTAATCATAGAATGCAAGAAATTGTGAATGAATTAAATGAAATAATACCTAAAGAAGAAACAGAAATTAAACTTGGAAAGATTAAAATAGACCGGCCGAATATCATTGAAGCTGATGGAAGTTCTCATTCAATAACTCCTGCTGAAGCAAGACTCAGGGGATTGACTTATTCTGCTCCAATTAACCTTGAAATTACAATTAAACAAACAGGGCAATTAGAAAGTTATAATGTTGAGATTGGCAGGATTCCCATTATTATTAAAAGCGATATCTGTAATTTGGTTGGAATGGATAAGGCGCAATTAATTGAAAATTATATTGATCCCTTAGACCCCGGGGGGTATTTTATTATTAATGGAAATGAACGAGTAATTATCATGGCTGAAGACCTTGCTGAAAATCAAGCATTTATTGAAAAAGCAAAAGACGAAAAAATCACATTGAGATTATTTTCTAAAAGGGGAAGTTACAGAATCCCGATTTCAATAACAGACACTAATGAAGGAGTTGTTGAAGTCAGTTTTTCCAGATTTAAAAATATCCCAGTTATTGTAATTTTAAAGGCATTGGGATTGATTAAAGAAAGCGATATTGCAAGGCATATTGGAAAAGAAAATGACAGTCTAATTGTTAATTTATATGAGTTTATTAATATTCAGAATGAGGAAGATGCTATGATGTCAATTGCTGAAAAAACTTCTCTTCAAGGAACAAAAAAAGAAATTTTAGGGAGAATAAAGCAAAGGCTTGACTCCTACTTCCTCCCCCACATTGGTTTAAGAAAAGAAGACAGGATTGAAAAAGCAATTACTTTATGCAAATTCGTAAAACAATTTTTTATTGCTAAAGAACATCCTGACAATCTGACAGACAAAGACCATTATGCTAATAAGAGGGTAAGAATGTCAGGTGACTTGTTATCAGATTTGTTCAGAGTTAACTTAAATATTTTAGTCAGGGATATTCAGCATTCTCTGCAAAAAATCCAGAAAAGAAAGAAATTTTATTCTATAAAAACAATTGCTAAGTCTACTTTATTTACTCATAGGGTTGAGTCTGCGATTGCTACAGGCAACTGGATTGGAGAAAGGACAGGAATTACACAAAACATGGATAAAACAAATTATCTTGCTATCTTGTCCCAATTGCAAAGAGTTTCAAGCATGCTTCCAGGAGAGCAAGAAAATTTTCTTGCAAGGACATTGCATCCGACTCATTATGGAAGATTCTGTCCTGTTGAAACTCCTGAAGGAACTGAAATTGGCCTGAGAAAAAATCTTGCCTTGCTTGCGAAAATTTCTACACGAAGTGATTTAAAAAACGACATTTTTATGAAAATATTAGCAGAATTAGGGATGAAAAAAGAAATAGAAGATTTAGGAAGTGATGTTTTTTATAATGGAAGATTTATAGGTTATATCAAAGAGCATGAAAAATTTATTTCTGATTTAAAACAAAAAAGACGGGCTGGGGAACTGCCAATTGAATTAAGTATAAGATATGATAAAAAAGTTGACAATGTTTTTTTATCGACTAATGTAGGAAGAGTCATGAGGCCTTTAATTATTGTTGAAAATGGAAAAGCAAGATTAACAGAAGAACATTTTAAATTATTAAAGAACAAGACTCTTACGTGGGATGATTTAATTAAAGAAGGAGTTATTGAATATTTAGATGCTGCTGAAGAGGAAAATACCCTGGTTGCATTAGACAAAAAAGATTTAAGTGAAGAGCACACTCACCTTGAGATTGATAAGATTGATTTTCTTGGTGTTGTTACTTCTCTTGTACCTTATGCTAATCATGATCAATCCAGCAGATTAAACAGGGGAAGCAAAACCCAGAAACAAGCATTAGGATTATATGCTGCTAATTTTTTGTGCAAAATAGATACTGATGTGAGTATTTTGCATTATCCTCAAAAACCAATTGTCAGGAGTTTTGTTTATGATACTTTAAATGTTCATCCTGCAGGACAAAATGTTGTTGTTGCTATTATGACGCACGAGGGCTATAATATGGAAGATGCTTTAATATTAAATCAGGGTTCTGTAAACAGGGGATTTGGAAGAAGCACTTATTTCAGGCCTTATACATCAGTGGAATTAAATTATGCAGGAGGGCTAAGAGATGAAATTACAATTCCTGAAAAAGATGTTTCTGGCTACAGAACAGAAGAAAGTTACAGGTTCTTAGAAGATGATGGCGTTACCTATCCTGAAGCTAAGCTTAATTCAGGAGAAGTTGTTATTGGAAAAACTTCTCCGCCTAAATTCCTATCAGAAGTCAGGGAGATTTCAGTTAGGGCTAAAAAAGAAGCAAGTTCTGTTATAAGACAAGAAGAAAAAGCAACGATTGATGCTGTATTTATTACTGAAGACAACCAGGGAAATAAAGTTATTCGGGTTAAAGCTCGTGACCAAAGAATTCCTGAATTAGGGGATAAATTTGCAACCTCGCACGGGCAAAAAGGAGTTATTGGAGCTATTGTTTCTGAAAATGACATGCCTTTTACCTCAAAAGGAATCAAACCTGATCTTATGTTTAATCCTCACGGAATTCCAAGCAGGATGACTGTTGGTTATTTAATAGAAATATTAGCTGGAAAAGTAGGTTGTTTATCTGGAGAAATAATTAATGGAACAGGATTTTCAGGACAGAAAATTGAAGATTTAGAAAACGAATTGAAAAATTTAGGGTTTAGATATGATGGGAAAGAAACTTTGTATAATGGAACTACTGGGAAAATGATGGATGTTAAAATTTTTATCGGAGATATGTATTATTTGAAATTAAAGTATATGGTTGCTAATAAGATGCATGCTCGTGCTTCTGGAAAAGTTACTTTGCTGACCCGGCAGCCGATTGAGGGGCGGGCAAAAGGCGGAGCTCTTCGTTTAGGTGAGATGGAACAGCAAGCGTTGGTTGCCCACGGAGCTTCCTTGTTATTAAAAGAAAGATACGACTCAGACAAGGTTGTAATAAATATCTGCACAAAATGCGGGGCAGTTGCTATTGAAGACAGTGCCAGAGGGAAAATATTCTGCCCGATGTGCACCAGCCAGGATATCGAGCCTGTTGAAATGTCTTATGCTTTTAAGTTACTGGTTGATGAGATTCAATCTTTGCACATTAAAACTAAATTTAATTTGAAGAATAAGTATGAGTGAGATGGTAAGAAGTAAAGTGGTTTGGGTTGGTGGAATTATTGGATTATTAATAGGCATAGTTAGTGCTTGCTTGTTTGAGGCGATAGGAAAAAGTTTAATTTTTTTATATCCTTTAGGATTTTTTGAATCTAATTTTAATATGAATATTTTAGAATGGGTGGGAGTAAGTCCCTCGTTTATCTTGCTTCATATTATTTCATGGGTTTTACTTGGCCTTATGGTTGGCCTTATAATATATAAAATAGGAAAAAGCAAAATGAAAAAAGCACACATTATTTTTATACTAATAATTTTATTAATTGGATTTTTAATGTTGGCTTTTACATTTAAAGTTGTGTATAATAATTATCTTTATAATAATTTAGCTTTACCTTTCATCTATATTATTGGAGAAATTTTAATAATTTATGGATTATATTTATTAATAAAAGAAAAAATAAAGATTAATGAGTTTTTTAAACTAACAAAATCAAAAGTGATTTCATCATTAATAATATTTATAATTATAAGTCATATTCTTCTGGATTTATGGTCGTATCTTCCTCCTGGAACGTTTAGGTGTTTAGCAATTGGTTGTGAACCAATATTTAATGCTTCCAGAATGTTAGCTAGATCATCTCTTCTTTTTTTAATCTTATCATATTTGTTATCTTGTTTAATAATCTTTGGTTATAATAAAATAAGGAGAAAACAACAAAAATGAAACCAATCCGCAAACAAGTTGAAAGCCTGCAGTTTACTTTGCTTAATCCTGATGAGATTAAGAAAATGAGCAAGGCAAAGATAATAACACCTGAACATTATGATGTAGATGGGTATCCTGTTGCAGGGGGGCGCATGGATTTAAGGTTGGGGGCGATTGACCCTGGAGTTAGGTGCAGAACCTGTGGTGGCAGGTTGAAAGAATGTCTTGGACATCCAGGAAGTATTGAATTAGCAAGACCAGTCCTGCACATCAAATATACCCCAATCATAGAATTATTTTTAAGATGTTTTTGTTCTGAATGCCACAGATTAATGATTAAGGAAAAAGTTTTAGAAAAATGCAAGACTATTAAAGACAGATTAAGAAAAGCAAAAGACACAAAAAAATGCCCTCATTGTGAATCTGAGCAGGAGAAAATCAAATTAGAAAGGCCAACTACGTTTAAAAAAGGCAAGAAAAGAATTTTTCCGGGAGAAATAAGGGAAAGACTTGTTAGAATTTCTGATGAAGAAGCAAAACTTGCAGGCATTAATCCTAAAATATTCCGGCCTGAATGGGGGATATTAACTTTATTATTAGTTCCTCCTGTAACAGTAAGACCAAGCATTACTTTAGAAAGTGGTGAAAGAAGTGAAGATGATTTAACTCATAAATTATCAGACATAATAAGGGCAAACCAAAGATTGTGGGAAAACCTAAATGCAGGAGCTCCGGAAGTTATTATAGAGGACTTATGGGATTTGCTGCAGTATCATATTACTACTTTTTTTGACAATTCAATAACAAAAATTCCTCCTGCAAGACATAGGTCAGGACAGCCGTTGAAAACAATTACAGAAAGAATAAAAGGAAAAGAAGGAAGAATCAGGTATAATCTTGCAGGAAAGAGAGTTAATTTTTCTTCAAGAACTGTTATTTCTCCAGACCCGGCATTAAAGATTAATGAGGTAGGAATCCCTGTTGAAATCGCGAAAGTTTTAACTGTAAATGAAAAAGTCAATTCTTTGAACATAGAAAAATTAAAAAAAATAATTTTAAGAGACGAATACCCAAGTGCTAATTATATTATCAGGCCTGATGGAAGAAGAAAAAGAATAACCGCGGATTTAAAACAAGAAATCTTAAATGAACTGGCGCCCGGTTATGTTGTGGAAAGACAATTAATTGACGGCGATGT
>JAUUWR010000026.1 GCA_030588935.1 bacterium
AGTTAAGGCACATCCTCTGGGTGGAGATTGTATTAAGCAGGTTCTCAAATTGCGTTGAACATGCCAGTATCAGAACTTTAGTTCATACAACCCCCCAAATAGGATTAAAAACTCCATCATACATCCTTAACAACCTTATTAATAAATACGCTGGCAGTTAAATCTCCGGTTACATTGATTGTGGTTCTGCTCATGTCAAGAATTCTGTCAACTCCTAAAATAAGGGCGATTCCTGCTAAAGGGATCCCTAAACCTGTTAAAATTATTGCTAAGATAGCAATCCCGGCTCCAGGAGTTGAAGGAGTTCCAATAGAGGCTCCGACAACAGTAACAATCAATATTAATAAAGCAGTTATTCCAAGAGAGATTCCAAATACCTGCGCTAAGAACATTGCTGCAATTACCTGATACAATGCAGTTCCGTCCATATTAATAACAGCTCCTGTTGGAATAACAAATTGTGCAACTGCAGGTTTTACTTTTAATTTTTCTTCAGAAATTTTCATAGACAAGGGCATTACTGCTGCAGAACTTGAGGTTGAAAAAGCCAATAGCTGAGCATCTTTTATTTGCCTGATAAATTCAAAAGGAGTTTTTTTTGCAAAAATAAAAACTATAACAAAATAAAAGATAATTAAAATTAATAAACCGATTAAAACAGTTAAAACATAGGCTCCTAATCCTAATAATGTAGACAAACCAAACTCAGTAGTAAGTTTTATCATCATTCCAAAAACAGCAATAGGAGCAATTAACATTGCCCATTTTATTATAGTCATGCAAATACTTTGAATAGAACTTAATAAAGAAATTAAAGGTCTTGATTTTTTTGCACTAATAATCATTAAAGCTATTCCAAAAATTATTGCGAAAAAAACTATTGCAAGTAATTCCCCATGAACTATTGAACCAAATAAATTAGTTGGAAAAATAGCATCTACAAAAGAGGGAATCTCATTAAAACTCGGGATTGAAACGGATTTAATTCCAGAAACAGACAGATTCCCAGAATCAGTTAGATTAATAAATTCTTTAGAAATATAATTTCCTGGTTGAATTGCTGAAGCAAGCAAAATTGCGATTATTACTGCAAGGACAGTTGTAAATATGAAATAAATTGCCAGGGTTAAGCCCATTTTTTTAAGCTGTCTCAAATTTTTTGCACCTGTTATTCCAATAATTATTGATACAAATATCAAAGGGATGACTACCATTTGTATTATTTTTAAGAATATAATTCCAGGCAATGAGGCCCATTCTCCGATTAACCTAGAAGTTTCAATATCTATTAAACCAAGACTGGTCCCTAATAAAAAACCAATAGCAATACCCAAAAACAAAGCGACGATAATCTGCAGCCAAAGTTTGTTTTTTACCAGAACATGAATTTGTTCATAAAAATGTTTGGTGTGTGTCGGAGAAATAGGTTCTTCTGGAGGTGATTTTTTTTCAGAGTTACTATTAACCGGCTTGCTATTTATGCTTGTTAATTCTTTCTCCCTCTTTTTTTGTTTCATGTTTAAGAATAGAATCAAGCCTATAAAAACATTTTTATGAGTTTAAGAAAGATTTTGATGGGGTTATTTATGTGCACCCACTAAACATATGTCCTACCTTTTTACATGTAAATTTGGGAGTTTCACTAACCCAAATTATTTACCAATTAATATCTCATAAATATTTCTCGCTCCACAAGGCGAGTTAAATCAATTTAGTAGATTAAATAAAATAGGAATTGGTTTAAGGAGGGAGCTTAAAAAATAATTACAGATATAGGGGATAAAAAAATTCAGGTTAGACTTGTCTTCCTGAATTTCATAAAACTAATTTTTGTTTACCCCACATATGTAAGGTGGCTATACAGGGCGATATATTATCCAAATTCAACAATCTCCTTCTTATTTTTATTATAAAACTTCTTTGCATGTTCTAATTTTTCTTTTGATGTTGCGTAAATAGTTAAAATCTTATCGCCTTTTTCCACAGTTTGATTGGCTTTTTTATAAAGATAAATTCCTGCTGACTTGTCTTCAGGACAGCCTAACTGCCTTGCCAAGCTGTTTATTAATTTGTTATTAATATGCTTTATTTTTGTTTTTCTTTTGGTTTTTATTATATGATTATATTTTCCTGGTTTTAGTTTTTTAAAATTTTCTACTTTTCCTTTTTGTACTTTTATTATTTGTTCAAATTTTTTAAGGGCTTTTCCTGAATATAAAATTTGAGTTGCTAATTTTATGCCATTACCTTTTTTTACTTTTCCTGTCATTTCTAATAATTTTCCTGCAAGCATTATTGATTTTTCTTCCAAGTCTTTTGGAGGATTTTGTCTTTGTAAAACTTTAATCACATCAATCATTTCTAAGACAGGGCCGACTCCATTGCCAATTGGCTGGCTCCCGTCTGTTAAAATAACCCCTATTTTTAAACCAAATTTTTTCCCTAATTTAAGGAATTTAATTTTTAGTTTTTCTGCCTGCCTCTTTGTTACTTTTGCAGATTTTCCATAGGGGATATCAATTAGAACATATTTGCTGTCAACAGATATTTTTTTTGAAAGAATGCTTGCAAGCAGTTGTGCTGTTGCATCAATTTTTATTATCCTTCCTATTTTAATTATTTTATCGTCAGCAGGTGCTAGTTTTAGAGCTCCTCCCCAGACAAAACATGCATTTGTTTTTTTTAATATATTTTTAATTTCTTTTATTGAAAAATCTACTTTTGCTATTGTTTCAATTGTATCTGCTGTTCCTGCCGCAGAAGTTATAGCTCTTGAAGATGTTTTTGGCATGATTAATCCAACAGTAGAGCAGATTGAGACTATTATGGGGGTTGTTCTATTTCCTGCAACTCCTCCAATTGAATGCTTGTCTGCGACTTTCCCTCTTAATTTTATCTGGCTTCCTGTTTGAACCATTGCCTGTATTAAATTTTTTGTTTCATTTAAGGACATACCCTTGTTATAAACTGCTGAGATAAAAAAAGCAATCTCTGGTTCTGTGAGGGCATTTCTTGAAATATCATTAATTATTTCTTCTATTTCTGCTTTTTTTAGTTCTTTTCCTTTTAGTTTTTCTCTGATTAAATGAATGCTTTGCGGTCTTGAGGTAATTTCTACATTAACAGCATCTCCTTTTTTTAATTTCAGATTTTCGACAATTGTGTTGGAAACTGCAATTTCATAAGGATTTATTATCCCTGAAGCAGTATCAATAATTGATATTATTTTTTTGTCTCTTTTCTTTATAGAAACCCGGTCTCCAACATGCAAGCTCATTTGCTCTGCTGTTTTTTCATGAATCATACAGACCGGCCTTCCTGCTAAAAATTTTAGGATTTTT
Source organism: bacterium (assembly GCA_030588935.1). Lineage (GTDB taxonomy): Archaea > Nanobdellota > Nanobdellia > Pacearchaeales > GW2011-AR1 > ARS1285. The sequence continues at coordinate 3,342 of JAUUWR010000026.1, forward strand.
ACTTTTAGTTTCATTTTATTTAATTTTTTTGGAATCTCTATAAATTATTTATGGGTCGAAGTAGAAAACTTAAGCTTCTCTTCTGAGTAAATTAATATTTTATTTATTATCAGTTTGTGCATCATAAAATAGACGAGCAAACAAAGTGAGCTTTACTTGCGAGCCGATATATTCCTCTTTTAATAATGTAGAAAATAAAAAATAGTTTTTATATTTATCTAATGAATTTATCTTAAGGGCTTCAACTCAGGAATTTTGAGTTTGGGCTCTTCTTTAACTTTTTTAAGAAATATGCTTTCTGATATTCTTTTTTTTCTGTAAATTTCTAATATTAAAAGAACATAGCCTAAAATAAGAGGACCTAAAATAAGGCCTAAAAGTCCGAAAACAAAAAGCCCTCCAATCATCCCGACAATAACAATTGCGGAATTTATTTCAGTCCTTTTTGAAACTATGATTGGTCTTATTAGAGTATCGAGCCAAGAAATTACAACAAGCCCGTATATTAATAATCCTATTCCAGCCCCGGTTCTTCCTGCCATAAATAAATAAATATTTATAGGAACCCAAACCAGCCAAGGGCCAATTAAAGGAATAATCCCTGCAAGCATGGTTAATAAAGTTAAAGTAAGAGCATAAGGGACTCCAAATATAAAATACCCTATTCCTGCAACTAATCCCTGGAATATCCCTACTACAATCTGGCCTAATAAAACAGAATTAGTAATCCCTTTAAATTGTATGAAGAATTTATTTTCTGTTTCTTTTGATAATGGAGATAATGAACGAAGATATTCTATTGCCTTTTTTCCATCCCTTAAAGAAAAGAAAAAAACAAACATAACAACAAAGAATTTTAGCATTAGCACTGGAAGATTTAAAATAAAATTGCTGAATCTGCTGACAAGAAAAGAGATTGTTTTGGAAATAAGATTATTTAAAGAACCTGCAAAATTTGTTGATATTTCTGATGAAAACAAAGAAGAGGGGATTGCTTCTTTAATATCTAATAAGCCTGTGTCTTGCAGGCTAAGATAAATGTTGACTGCCTGATTTACTAAGGAGCTTAGGATTAAAATTGTTGGAATTAATATAATTAAAAGCACTAAAATACAAATCAATAATGCAGTGAGGCTCTCGTTTTTAAATTGGATTAAAAGCCTTTTGTATATTGGATAGAATATATAAGCCAACAATATACCAAAGATTATTGAAATTGCAACTGGTTTTAAGATTAATGCAGCTAAAATAAACAGCCCGATGATTAAAATTGCAGTTATCATATCTTTGAAGTTTTTTTCAGTTATCATGAGATTATATACTTAGGATTGTTTATAAATTTGTTGTTTGATATATTATTAATATCTATAATTATCTATTTTGTAAGTTTTTGTGTTACTACAAGAACAATTGCTGATAAAATAAAAGGGATTATTGTCATTTCTGGAGTTAATTGTTGAAATGCAACTAAAATTATGGCAGCAATTATTCCAACAATAAAACTATATCCTATTGCTTTCTGTTTAAGCTTAAAAAAGAAAGAGCCAATTACAGCAGGAGCTAAAATTAATGCAAAGTTGAACATTGTATAGACGACAAAAACTAAGTCTTGAATAAATATTGCTAGAATAGTTGCAATTAATGTTAAAACAATCAATGTTTTTCTTGTTAGTTTTATAAGTTCTTCTTTAGTTAATTTTTTATATCTTGAAACTAAATCCCGAGAGAAGAATAAAGAAGTTACAAATAATCCTGTATCTGCTGATGACATAACTGCACTCAGAAGAGCAACAAGACCAATTCCTAATAATCCAGCAGGCAATAACTGACTAAAACTATAAATCATAGCATCATTAGGGTTAATATTTGGAAAATTTATTTTGACAACTAATCCCAACATAGTAACAAGGATACCTATTATAAAATAAGATATTGATGCATAAATAAATCCTTTTTTTACAGTTTTCACATTTTTAGCAGAATATGCTCTTTGCCAAATATCAGCACTTACAAATATAATGAAGATTCCCATTATTACAAAACCAATAATTTGAGCTATGCCAATTGAAAAAAGATTGAGTTGAGAAATATCAATCGAGCTTTTTGTGAATAAGAACCAACTTATAATTGCAAAAAGAAATAAGAGTAGATATTGAAATATATCTGTTTTTACAACTGATTTAAAGCCTCCTAATAGAAGATAAAGCAAGATTGTGGCTGAACAAGTTAATACTGCTAACCAATAAGGCAAGTTTGTAATTACTGAAAAAATTTTTCCTCCTAAAATTAATTCAACAAGAATTAAAGCAAGAAACATTAAAAATAAAAGAGAAGCAGCAATGAGATTGTTTTTCTTTCCAAACTTAGGATATAAGAAATCTAACATAGTATAATGCTTTTCTTTGTCTCCTTCGATTTTTAATTTTTTAGCAAAGGGAATAAAGATTATTATTCCTAAAGAAACCCCAACAAAAATCCATATTGCTGAGAGCCCATAAGAATAAACTAATGCAATATAGGCTGCTAAAACTCCTCCACCAGCTAAACTTGCGGAAATTGTTGCATTAAGATTAATAGCACTAACTTTTCTATCTGCAATTAAAAAACCTTCTTTGTCCTCTTTTTTTGAAGCCCAAATACCTATACCTAAAACTATTAGAAAATAAATAACTAAAAATATAATATCTAAATTAGCTAGCATAATATTATAAAATGTTTATTGTATATAAATATTTCCGTATCTTATTAATTTTTAAGTAATTTTATAATAAAGAAATAAAATCATTTCACAAAATACAAATTATCATAGGCAATGTCATCGCCATCTTGCGTGTTTTCTAAAATTTCTATTTTAGAAATCCCATCATGAATTAAACTAACAAAAGTTCCTGGAGCAGGGTTTCCAAATGTAGATTTAGGCCATGGAGAAATTTTCTCAATAACATTATTATTCCCATCTAAGAAAGTTATACTCTCTCTTTCATCTGTTTCTCCTAAATCTAATAAATAAATTCCAGCAGCTTTTACTGGCTCTGTAAAGATTATATTTAAATCATCATGTGTGTCACTACCACCTTCAAATGGACCAAAACCAGGAGATAAACTTAATTTATCTAAAGGATTAAATGGATACCAAGGCCCAAACACTTTCAAATATTCCTCGCTTGGAGCTTCAAATGTCACACCTAAACTTTCCCATTCTTTCCCAGTTAATTTTTCATCGGCTTGAAGAATAGTTCCATCAGAAAGTGCTTCAAAATCTATAAGTGTTAGTGTGCCAAGACCTTCGATGTCCCTTAAAAACTCCTCTGTAGGATCATGATGTTCTGGGGGTGGTCTTGGTGGTATCTCAATATCTTCCAAATCATTTTTATATTTCTTAAGATAAGCATCTACTATATCTTCTGCTAATGGAGTACCACGACTAGGGTCTCCACCACTTGCAACAATATAAGCATTACTTGTCCAAACTATTGCTCTATTGCTATCTTTCAATACGTTTTCTCCTTTATATTCACTTAGACCTAAATTAGTATTCTTAATCAAAAGCCACTCAAGTGAATTTTTTACATCCTCTCTGTTATCAAATGGACAAACAAGCCCCATGGCTCCTGTCTCTCCTTGATATAAATATGATGCTGCACAACACTTAACTATATCTATTTGCTCACCATCTTCTGAATAAACCGGTACTTGTGTTTCCTTAATATCACCATAGAAAGACTCCCCATATTCATAATCCCCTATATCTTTCTTAATTAACAACTTCCTACAAATTTCCTCTCCTGGCTCTTCTGGCTCCTCATCCCCTCCAAACATTTTCTTAAACCATTTGATAATCTTCCTCAGCAAACCCTCGCCAACACACTCTCCAGAAACACACATATTACTCTTACATTCAAAACTATTATCACAAACAGCCTCATCTAACTGCTCAACAAACTCATAATTCTCAGAACAATACTGCCCTGCTTTCCTATAACCCATTGGATAACACTTTCCCTCTAATTCACAACCACTACATGAATAAAGAACTTCACCTTCTGGAATTTCTTCTACTTCTTCTTCCTCAGGCACACATGTCCCAATTCCACAAACTTCTTCTCTTTTTTCTCCCCCTTTAATTTCAACTTCTATAATATCTTCAACAGAATCACATTTAGAATATTCTTGAGTATATACTTTAAGTTTAGTTTTTCCTGCTTGTTGCTTACCCCTTTCTATTGTTCCCCCCATTTTATCATCACCATCCCTACCAGTAATCCGCTCTTCAGGCGTATGCCACATTCCATCGGGGTGATAAGTGTAAGTCTGAAAGAAAAAAGAATAGTCAGGAAGAGGATTTCCTTGTGCATCAAAAACTGCTATTGTAATCTCAAAATGATCTCCATAATAATAAATTTCTTTATTAGCATTTATTCTTATTTGCTTTGCACATACTCTAGGTTCTGGTCTTGGCTCTGGCCCAGGAGGAATTGGTTCAGGCTCTGGTCCAGGTTCAACTTCAATTTCTGTAGTGTCTTCAACTTTACTACAAGAACTTGTTTCTTCTGTATAAGCATTAAATATAGCTTTTGTCATCCCACCAGGAAGTTTTTCTACTGTTCCTGTACGTTTAACATAGCCGTCTGCACCTGTTCTCTCTTGGCCAGGAGTATGCCATCTATCGTCATACATCTTAACATAAAAAGGATAATTAGGAATAGGATTTCCTTGTGAATCAAAAACCCCCATTTCAGCTTCAAACTGCTCGCCAACAACATAATTAGATTTATCAAAGTTTATACTTATTTCAGCTGCGCATGTTTCAGGTTCTGGTTCAGGCTCTTCGCCACAATCATTAGGGCAATTGCATTCTGTCTCCCAGCCCTCACAAATTCCATTACCACAATTAGAACATACTGCTCCTCCTTGAGTTCCTTCTATTAGCTCAATATTACAATCTGCATCAAAGTCTCCTGAGTAGGTTATTGCTATAAAGCCTCCACAACATTCAGTTGCCATATGTTTCCTTTGCTCGAATCCTTCAGGACTAATTGCTGTTATTGGTGTTCTTTGACCCTCCTCCACGCATCCTACATCAACACAACCAAAATTTTCACATTTCATTTGTTCTGGACAATCAAGATTATCTGTACACTCTTCAATAGCTTTTCCAGTAATCTTATTCCAAATATCGCCTAACAAACCAGCACTTACTAAACTAATAGAGCTAATTAACAATATTGAAACTATCAGTAATCCTAATAATCTCCTCTTTTTCATAATATGATTTGGTTTTGTATATTAATAAATGTTTTGTTATATTTTTATTTTATTTTTTACTGGAATCTTACAAAATATTGAGTTCTTTAGATGGGATGATTTAGAGCTTAAACTTCTCATCTTTGGAACTTACCCAAACTCATCTCTCGAGCTTATATTCTTGTAAGATATTGATATTGATTTTTATTCTATCTGGGTTGGGTGGGCGGGTATATTAAATAAGATAAAAATCTTAATTTCATATCATGATTCAAACTTAATTCTCTCATCTTCCGAACTTAAATTCTTGTGAGTTATTGATGTTTGTGAATTATTAGTTTTCAGAAGATTTATAAAATAAAACTTATTATATAAAAAATGGATTGTTTTATAAAAAAGATTTTTGAGGGTAGAGAAGATGGAGTTCATTATCAGTTTGTCAGATTTGGCAAAGGGAAATTTGAAAATAGGGCTGTTTTGAATTTGTGGAGAACAGGCAAAGCGAAATTAAAGGGCAGTTTTGAATGGGTAAATGATTTTGTTGATTTTGTTTCAGAATTAGGAGATATTAAATTTTCTGGAATTATTTTGAGCAGAGAACAGTTGGATTTAGAAAATAAAAAAAAGAAAAAGGCTATTTTCCAGTATGATGTTACAGATATTTCTCCAGAGAAAATTCAGGAGATTAAAGATAAGACTTATGCTATGCTGCTGGATTGTGAAGGAGAAAGTGTTGTTTTGAAGATTAAAAAAAAGCTTCCTAAGCCTGGAAAGAGTAAAGACAAGGTTGATAATAAGTTCTGCCAGTTGGAATTAGATTTGAAATATTGGCCTCAAGTTAAAGAAGCTTTTATGCTTCCTGAATGCAAGAAATGCAAGATTTCTCATATTTTTGTTATAGAAGAATTAATTTTGCCTGAAGGTGAGGAAGATTTTACTAAGATTCGTGAGGTTGCTAAGAGGAAGGGCAAGGTGATTAGGAAGATTGAGGTTGATGGGCGGGAGAGTAAGGAAGAGAGGGAATTTGTTGCTTGATAGTATAATAATTCTTATAAACTAAGGTTTAACCTAAAAGATATGAGATTAGAAGAACTTTCAGATAAAGAACTTGCTGTTTTAGAACTTTTAGCTAATAAAGACTATGGAGTTAGATTTATTGCAAAGACAACTGGTACTGAATGTAGAGATGTATTTAAAATCATGGGAGACATTGATCTTCTTAGAGAATATAGAGGAATGAAAAAAAAGAAAGAAAAAGAGAGAGAAGAAACTGAAAAAGGAGTGAGATTGATGTTTGAGGAACAAAGAAAAAGGAAAAGAGGATTAGAAGAACAAAAAAGGAAACTTGAAAAAGAAAAGAAAATTGAAGAGAGAAAAAAGAGAATGAGGGGGGTTATCAAGAGAAGAGAGGATATTATTTTAGAAGCAATATGTGAGAAAGGATGTAGAAGTATTAAAGTTATTTCAAATACTACTAAAATATCTTATCCAAAAGTACAGGGGATAGTTAGTGAAGCAAATTTACTTGAGGATTTAAGAGAGATGAGAGAAAAAGAAGATTATGAAAAAATAAAATATGAGTATAAAAAACGTGTGAGTGCTAGAGAATTAGCAGAAAAAACTGGGATATTGGGATCCCGCATATTTAGTCCATTAAAAAAAATTAAAAAAGAACTAAATGATGAACAAAGAAATTTGTCTTCCATTTTACATCAAATAATATTTGAAAGAGCTAAAAAAGAAGATCCTGCTCTTTATTATACTTATATTTATAGCAATAAACCTTACGTAAAGTTGAGTTTTAAAGAAATATATAAAAGAAGCAAAGATATATATGATGGATATACTGTCTCAGAATGTGCGAGAAGATGGGGGATAAAACGTCAGGGGGCTTCGCAATTTACAGATTGGATAGGAATGAGAAAAATTCATAGAGAAAAAGTAAATTATTTGCATTATTAATCTGAAATCATTTACGTAACCTTTATAAAACCTCTATTTCTTGAATATTATACTGTTTTGATAACAGTTAGTTTTTACTAACAGGTTCAGAACACTCTTTGGAGTTCTTTCTGATGTTGTCAAAAGATAGCTGATATTATAATATCAATAAGTTACAAAAATATTACGCTCTAAAGATGAGAAGCTTAAACTAACAAAAAAACACAAAGAAACTCATCTGAGTAGCTTAATATTTTATTAGATATTAGTTAAAAAACAAAATAATATTGAAACATGCCAAAACATTCACAACCGCGAAGAGGAAGCTTGCAGTTTTATCCTCGGAAAAGGGCAAAGAAATTCTTGCCTAGAGTTAGCTGGGGTTCTTTGAAAAGAGGAAATATTGGTTTGATGGGTTTTATTGGGTATAAGGTGGGAATGAAATCAGCTTTTGTTCAGGACAACACACCTCATTCTCATACCAAGGGCAAAAGAATTGCAATTCCTGTCACAATACTTGAGTGCCCTACAATGAAAATTCTTTCTGTAAGATTTTATAAAAATAATAAAGTTATTGGGGGAATTTTAAATGACAATATTGACAAAGAATTGAAAAAGAAACTAAAGATGCCAAAACAGGCAGATACTAAGAAAAAAATAGGGGAAGTTAAGGGTGAATATGATGATGTCAGGGTTGTTGTTTATTCTCAGGTTAAAAAAACAGGGATTAAGAAAACTCCAGATATAAGTGAGATTGGAATTTCCGGCAATTTAAGTGAAAAATTAGAGTTTATTAAAAATAATTTAAAAAAAGAAATTTCTGTTAAAGATGTTTTTAAGGAAGAGGTAGTGGATGTTAGAGGAGTCACAAAAGGAAAAGGATTTCAAGGGCCAACTAAAAGATTCGGCTTGTCATTACGGTTTCATAAATCTGAGAAAGGGGTTCGGGGGCCAGGTAGTTTAGGTCCTTGGCATCCTGCAAGGGTAACTTTTAGGGCTCCGATGGCAGGACAGATGGGTTTTTTTACAAGAGTTGTTTATAATAATAAAATAGTTGAT
>JAUUWR010000067.1 GCA_030588935.1 bacterium
TCTGATTGGCCTGTTTCAAGAAAAAGATATTGGGGGACTCCTTTGCCTATTTGGATTTGTGGAAAATGCGACAAGAAAATTGTTGTTGGGAGTATTAAGGAATTGGAAAGATTATATGGCAAGAAAATTAAGAGTATGCACAAGCCAGAGATTGATTCTGTTGTTTTAAAATGTGGGTGCGACGGGCAGATGAAGCGGGTTGAAGAAGTGTTGGATGTTTGGTTTGATTCAGGAGTTTCAAGTTGGGCTGCATTAGGAGATAAGTTTAAAAAATTCTGGCCTGCTGATTTAAATTTAGAAGGAAAAGACCAGGTAAGGGGCTGGTGGAATTCCCAGCTAATTTTGTCTCAGATTAAATTTAATAAAAAACCTTTTGAAAATATTTTGGTTCACGGGATGGTTTTGGATTTAGGAAAGAGGAAAATGTCTAAATCTAAAGGGAATATTATTTCTCCGCAGGCGATAATAGAGAAATACAGCAGAGATTATTTAAGATATTATTTTGTGAGGACATCTAAAGGAGAGGATTTTGCTTTTGATGAGTGCGAGTTTAAGGAAATTGGGAAGGTTTTTAGGGTTTTGAATAATGTGAATAGTTTTGTTGGGCAATTAGGAAAGAAAAGAGGGAAGTTGGAGATAGAAGATAAATGGATATTGAGCAGGTTTAATTCTTTAGTGAAAGAAGTGACTAAGAATTATAATAATTTCAATCATTCTGAGGTTGTTCAAATGATTGAGGAATTTTTAATATTTGATTTATCAAGAACTTATATTCAGATAATTAGAGACAGGGCTGGTGAAACTTATGATATTTTAAATAAAATTAGAATTGGTTTGTTGAAGTTATTAGCTCCAATAATTCCTTTTTTAACAGAGAGTTTGTGGCAGGATTTGAAGGGGGGAAAGATTGCAGGACTCAAAGAGGAATCTGTCCATCTTTCTTTATTTCCTAAGATTAATAATAAATTAATTAATAAAAAACTAGAAAAAGATTTTGATTTGGTTTTGCAAATTGTTGAAAAAGGTTTGGCTTGCCGTGATAAAGCTAAGATTGGGTTGAAGTGGCCTTTAGCTAAGGCTATTGCTTCTATTGAAACTAATATTAATAATCAGTTAAAAAAAATAATTGCTAATCAGTTGAATGTTAAGCGAGTAGAAATTAAGAAAGCAAAGCAGATTAGTGTAAAGTTGGATACTAAATTAACTCCTAAACTTGAAGCAGAAGGTTATGCCCGCGAGATTTCGCGAAAAGTTCAGGCTGCTCGGAAAAAAGCTGGGTTGGTTAAGGCAGATAAGATTAGATTAGGAATTGTTGTTGATGGTGATTTTGTTAAGATGGTTGAGGGGCAAGTTAAGATGATTAAAGAGAGGACAAATAGTAAAGAGGTTTTGGTTAATCCTAAAAGGGAGAACTATAAGAATAAGTTTGAGGTTGAGATTAAAGATAAAAGTTTGAGGATTTTGTTTAGGAAGGTTTAGATAAATTGATTTTTCATCTTAATAATGAAAATGTTTGCTTTTTAGTTCTATTTTAGCTAGAATCTTTCTAATTCCATCCTTATCTATTTTAGAATCATTATTTAAATAAAATCTTATCCAGTTTGTGTAAAGAACTAACATCTTTGCTTTTCTACATTTCATAGAACTACCAACAATTCCTTTTTCATCTTGTGGCAAATCAGGAATTCTTTCGCTAAGTTCTTCTAATGCTCCTATACTCCCATTAAATTCATGTTCTGCTCTTTCGAATTCCTTTTCACTATTATAACCATCAATCTTTGGATGAACAAGAAAATTTGTAATATACCTTATATCTCCCATATTTTATAAATACGAATCAAGTTTATAAAATTATATATAGTTTAATAATTATTTTATTTTTTTGGGATCTTACAATTTTATCTATATCTTTACAAATATTAAGTTACTTAGATGAGTAGCTTAAGCATATCATATTCTCACTTACTCAAACTCATCTTCCAAGCATAATATTTTTTTAATTATAAGTATTGCCTCTAATAATATTTGAATTTTAAGTTCTGCAGATGAGTTGATGAATTTGATGAAAACCATTTTTACCTCGATATTTCGAGAATTATGAGATTTTTGAGAAGATAAAACCTATTTTATCGACGACATTCTCTAAAATACATTTTTCCTTATTATGTTTTGTATAACCATTATCAAATAACAAAAACATTTAAATAGTATAAATTATTTTAGTTAGTAATATTAAAATAACAGCAAAAAGATGATTGTTAAAGAGGAGTTTTTAAGCAGACTGAGAAAAATTTTTGACCTTAATTTGTATGAGGCAAAAGTGTGGACTGCGCTGTTATCGCGGGGAGTTTCTACTGCTGGTGAATTAAGTAATATTTCTGATGTTCCAAGAAGCAGAACTTATGATATTCTCGAAACTTTAGAGAAGAAGGGATTTATTGTTATGAAGCTTGGAAAGCCAATCAAATTTGTGGCATTAAAGCCAGAGGAAGTTGTTGAGAGAGTAAAAAAAAATTTGATAGTGCAAGCTAATGAAAAAAGCAAGAGATTGGATAAATTAAAAAGCGAGGATATTCTTGAGGAATTAAGTTCATTATTTACTGAAGGAGTTAAGTTTGTTGAGCCATCTGATTTGTCAGGAAGTTTGAGAGGAAGGCAGAATGTTTATAATCATTTAGATATGATGATAAGAGAGGCAGAGAAAACAATTACAATTGTTACAACTGCTCCTGGCTTGAACAGGAAATTAGAGGCATTAATGCCTTCGCTGGAAAAAGCTAAAAAAAGAGGAGTTGTAATAAGAATTGCTGCTAAGATTGATGATTCTAATAAAGAGATTGCAAAAGAGCTTTCCAAGGTTGCTGAAGTGAGAAATACAGGCGAGATTAGGGCGAGATTTTCTATAGTAGACAGCAATCAATTATTATTCTTGGTTTTAGATGATGAAACAGTTCATCCTAATTATGATGTTGCTATTTGGCTTAGCACAGATTTCTTTGCCTCTGCAATGGAGCAGTTGTTTGAGGCGGCTTGGAAGGGGTTTAAGAAGGTTTAAAATATGGCAAAAAGAAAAGTTAATTGGTTATTAGTATTATTAATGTCTGTAATTTTTGGAAGTTTAGGAGTTGATAGATTTATTATGGGTAAAATTGGGACTGGTATCCTTAAATTAATTACTTTTGGAGGTCTTGGTGTTTGGTGGCTGGTTGATGTAATACTAATAGCATCTAAATATAATTTTAAAGATATAGTTTGGGTTGATAATTTCTCCTAACAAACAATACACGCCTGCTTGATTTTAAGCATATTCTTTTTCTGTCCAGGGCTTATGCAAATGCTTTACCTGAATGTCAGAATCTAAAAATAATTGATATCCATTATTTTCTGCATCTTCACAAAATAGTAAATCATCAAATGCTTTTTTGTTTTCTATAAATTTGAATTTAATTTTTTTTAAAACATTTCTGCTGATTAAAGCACAGCCTATCCCAAACCCACCAACTTCTGAAATTCCTTTGTTTTTAACTTGTTGAGGTAATGCTCTTTTAACTCTATTTTTTTCCTTAACCTTAAGCCAAATCAAAGCCAATTCCAAAAAAGCATTATGAATCTCTCCAGTTTCTTTATCTTTTAAGCCAACTAAAACTGGTTTTGAATAATATGCAGAAATTATTTTTTTATTTGCTTTTAAAAGTTTTTCTAAAATATCTTTTTTAGGAATAACATCTTGTTCTAAAGAAAAAAAATAATCATAATCCTCATCTAAAACTTTTTGTCTTAATAGATTTCTTGAATAAGCAATTCTTTGTTTCACATCATTAAAATAAGGAGATTTAACAATGTTAGCTTTTTGTTTTAATTCATTGAAAAAATCGTCTTCTTTTGAATTGTCAACTAATATATAATCTATTTCATGTTCTTTAGAATGATTAATGATTTCCTTTACTCTTTCCAGCCATTCATCAACACAATATCTGTATCTCGAGTATGTTGGACATCCAATTAAAATTTTCATTTTATCTCCCCAATCATATGATGCACACCAACATCTTTGATTTTAACTTCTATATTCTTGCCTAATAAATTATCCTTATTATTAATTAAGACTATATTATAATTTTCATCACGCGATTCAAACAAATTATCACCAAGCTTTTTATTAACAAAAACTTTAATTTCCTTATTTAGGAATTTTTGTTTGTTTGCAAGAGCTGTTTCTCGATGAGCTTGCATAATTTCGGTTGTTCTTTTACTAATTATTTCTGGTTTTAATTGTTTAAGTTTCCCTGCTTGTGTTTCTTTATGAGAAGAAAACTTACTTAGATTAAAAACATCTGGCTTGATTTTTTTTATGAAATTTAAGTTTTGCTTGTGGTCTGCCTGCGTTTCTGTTGGATAGCCAACAATAATATCTGTTGAGATTGTTATGTTTGGAATTTGTTTTCTGAATTTTTTTATAATTTCTTCTGCTTGTTCTATTGTATATAAGCGGTTCATATGTTTTAGAATTTTATTTGATGCTGATTGAATTGGAATATGGAGGAATTTATAGATTTTAGGATGTTTGTAGATTTGAATTAGTTCATTAGCGATTAGATAGACATTATTTGGATCCATCATTCCTAAACGAAGTTTGAATCTGTGATTTAGATTTAAGATTTTATTTAGAAGTTTTGGGAGTTTTTGTTCTCCTTTATCCATAGCAAGGGAAACTAACGTTTCCCTTCCGTAACCTTTCCTTGAATTTGCCCAGTCCAACCCATAATTTGCATTATCTTGTGATGTTATCCAAACTTCTTTTGCTCCGGATTTTAAATCTGATTCAATTGATTTTATGATTTCTTGTTCTGGATATGAAAAAAGTTTTCCTTTTGCTAATCTGCTTTTACAATATGAACAATTTCCTAAACAACCTTCACTTATTTGAGTAATACTAATTAACTTATTTTTAGGAATTTTTGGTAATAATAATTTTGTCTCATTATTATTATCTAATAATTTGTTTTGCTTAGCTGATGTGAATTGGGGGTTATTATAAGAATTAATAAGTTTAACAATATCTTTAAAATGATGAGTTCCTAAAAGAATTGTATTTGAGTTTAATTGTTTAATTTGTTTTGCATCTGTTTCAGGCATGCATCCTGTTATTATGATTAGTTTTTTTGTTTTAGGTAAATCCTGAATTCTTCTTTTAATTTTATTTTCGGTTTTTTGTTTTACAATGCAAGTATTTAGTATTATTATGTCTGCTATTTTCTCATTGTTAGTTATTTCATAGCCGGATTGTTTTAACAGGCCTTTAAGTATTTCTGAATTGTTTTGATTGGCTGTGCAGCCGAATGTTTGGATGTGGATGTATTTCATAGAATTAATGTAGAATTAAGGTATTTAAAATTTACATCTCTTCCATAACTTCTATCCCTAAAAGATGAAGTGAGTTTTTTAAAGTTATTTTAAATGAAT
>JAUUWR010000115.1 GCA_030588935.1 bacterium
GCCTGCAGGGGGAGAGATTGTTTTTAGTGAAAAAATGGGAGATGACCCAAGGAAAAAGATTGGATTCATATCTGAAAATCTGAGCTTATACGAGAGTTTAAAGGTCACTCAAGCTATTGAGCTCCATAAGTCTGTTTATAATTTATCTCATTTTGACGATTCTTTAATCCGGCATACTAAAATCGATTATAGCCAAAAAATAAAAGAACTCTCTACGGGACAGAAAACTATTCTTCACCTTAACCTGATTCTTTCTATTGAACCAGAGCTTTTTTTGATTGATGAGATTATCCACTCTATTGATGCCTACCTGAGAAGGATTTTTCTTGATCAATTAATCCAATTGTTATCTCAGCGGAAACTTACAGTAATCATGGTCAATCTCAATTTTCATGACATTGAGCATATAGTGGAGAGGGTGATTTTGCTGAAAGCTGGGAATATTGCCGTAGATGAAGAGATCAATGCCTTGAAGGCAAAGGTTAAAAAGGTAATCTCTGCAACACCTCCCCAGTCTCCCAGCATTCTGTCTCAAATTGATTATTCTGACCATTCCGAGTTTTTTATCTATCCTTATAGTGAGGAACATAAAGAGCGAATAGATGGAGAAGTTATCGATCTGAACTTAACCGAAATCGTCACTGCCTTTATTGGAGGTGAGTATGCTTAAAAAAGAGATTTTAGATGCTTTGAAAAAATTAATAGAGTGTTTAATTGTACTTGTTGCTATTCCTATAGCCTTCGTATGCGATAGACTTTTCTTAAATTTTAGGTGGGATTTTTTAGATATTATTTATTTCGTGCTTGTCGCAACTGTCGTCGTTTATTCAATCTACTCTGGTGCAACTATCTTTCAAACAGAAAAAAAAGACAGGGCCTTCGAGTATCTGTTCTCCATGCCGCTCACCAGAATGAAAATTATGATCTATAAAATCTTCCCGCGGATATCGATATTAGCGCTGATGATTATTGTTATGGCTGTTTTTTCGGGTTTCAAAATTAATTTGATATATGTAGTTCAGCTGATTTTTTTATTTTTAATTTCCGCATCTATTAGCTTTGCAATAGATTCAGTAATAATAGGTTTTATCGGCGTTTCTATGTTATACATTGTGTTTTTTTACACTTCTAGAATAATAAGCTTTTCAGCGTGGCCACTTAACATCTTTAACCCTAAGTCCGCCGGCAGCCTATTAATAATTAATTTGCTATCAGCATCCTTGTTATTAGTGCCGTTTGGAATTGCATTCTGGAAGATTTTTAAAAATTTAGATGTGAAACCCCTAAAACTCCAGATAAGACCGTATTACTATATTGCTCTTCCCTTTCTGTTGATCATAATCTCTTTCATAGTCGCGTCATTTAAAGGATATTTGTTTTGGTTGCGAGCACTATAATTCTCTAAGAATAATTGATGAAAATGGATTTCAGATGGTAAAGAGATATGAACTTAGATGGAATATTTAACTTGAATTCTATTCCAAAATCTTAAGGTCTTTTATTCTTAATAAATCCTCTTTTTCAGTTCCTCTCCTTTTTAAGCAAATATTCAGGTAATTTCCCTCCTCATCAGTAGTCCTCAGTAAAATAAAATGTTTTGAAATCCTTAACATCACACTATCCAAACTTATTTGGGCAAGTGTCTTTCCATTTTTGTCAAGAAGCCAGTAATTTGTCTTCTCTCATTCACTCCAAATGCCAGAGACCAGAATATTCCCATCAGGCCCTTCCTTAACTTGCCGTGGATAGATTAAGAGGCCATCACCTTCCTCTTTGCCTAAAATGAAATAATTTTTTTCAGAAGATGAGTATAGATTCAGATAAAAAATTAATGAGAAACAAATAAGCAAGGTAACTTTTTTAATCGTTGGGACCCTCCTTTCATTATAAGCGAATTTAGCTATAATTTTATTCCCTGAGAATCTTACCAAGTTTTTCATCTATACTCAATTGTAAGGGAGAGATGAAAGTTGTTAAGTTGCATGACAAGGTCTTGACTTTGGGCTTTTCCTTTTTTAGGAAATCTGTTGCATACATAACCATGATGTCCTAAGTTAAGGCTGACCTTCTTTATTAGATTATATCAAAAGTTTGACCGTTGTGAATATTCAATTATTATTATAGAACTGCAAAAGATTGATAAGGCAAAGGGCTAATTCTATAATAGACATCAAACAAGGAACATAATAATAATTTCTTTAGATAATAAAAGATGATAAAATCATAATTTCAGGGGAGGGAAATTTTCAAAACAATTATAATTTTCGAATCAAGAATTATTTGATGGATCAATAATAATTTTGAAAATGATAATTTAGTACAAATTTTTTAGTCCATTAAATTGGTTAAGGTGAAAGAAATTTGATAAAATTATTTTAAATAAATAAAAAAATAGATGAAAATAACTCAACTTACCATCAAAAGGCCTATTACAACCTTCATGTTTTTTCTGGGCATAGTTCTTCTTGGTTTTGTCTCCTTGAGAGAGTTGAGTGTGGACCTGCTGCCTGATATCAGTTATCCCCGCCTCTCTGTTGTGACTGAATACCCTGGAGTTGCCCCGGAAGAGATAGAAACTTTTGTGACTATGCCTCTGGAAGCTGCTGTAAGCAGAATTCCCGGGTTG
>JAUUWR010000006.1 GCA_030588935.1 bacterium
GCTGTATATCTGGATTTTCACTGTGTATATAATTTCCTTTGATTATAGCAGAACCACCTGCATAATCAATTCCTTCATGTCCGCAATTATAAATATCATTATTTAATATCTGCGGGCTGACTGGATTAGAATGGCCAATACAAACACAACATCCTAAACTATTTCTAATAATATTATTAGATATAACAACATCAGAACTATGTTGAATTTGAATATTTCCTTGGCCATATTCAACAATTGCATATTCTAATCTTCCATGAAAAATATCTATTCCCCACCAATCATAAGTTGTGGGATTCTCACTAGCAGAAGTAAATACAATTCTATTTTCTGGTGTTCCAACTGCGTTCAATATACCATGAATAGTAATCGTAATTTTCTGTTTAAAATAAAAAGGAGGATCTTTTGGGAAGTATATATCTCCTGTTAATGGTTCATCTGGTCCTTTATGCTGATCATCAGTTAAAGCTACTTTAATTACAGTCCCAGGTAATATTGTTAAAGTCACTCCTTCCATTACATCTATATCTCCAGTAACATAGATTGTCCCGCCCCATGTTTCATCTTTATTTAAAACACCGCTTTTTACACAGTCATCTGCGCATTCTTGATAACTCTCACCAACTTCACATTCTCCATTACCACAGCAGGGGATTATTTGAGAATAAGAACAAGTATCATCAATACAATCCTTAGTAAAACACATCTTATTTGGACAATCTTCTGTAACTTTGCATTCTTTTTGAACAGGACCTCTAATCAAAAAATACCCGGCTATTCCTAAAACAAGAATTCCTATAATTCCAAATATCACCCACTTTTTCATGAAGGTGATAATGGAGGGGGGTTTTTATAATTATTGTGGTCTTTTTAC
The DNA here is from genome assembly GCA_030588935.1 of bacterium. Lineage (GTDB taxonomy): Archaea > Nanobdellota > Nanobdellia > Pacearchaeales > GW2011-AR1 > ARS1285. Next base: position 875 of record JAUUWR010000006.1, read on the forward strand.
TATCCCATAGATACCCCTGACGACATCCCTGCTGCCAACAGTGCTATAATCATCAATAAAATTAAAAGAGAAGAAATAATTAAAGAAACAATCGCAAATGCCTTGTTCTTATATTTTACTAAATGGACAATAGAAACAACCAAAGTAAAAAATATCAAGATTACCAAAGCAATAATAAGAGGAACAGAACCCATAGCAATTATATTAACAAGCAAAAGCAAAATCATAACCCCAAAACTTGCCCTTAAACCATACCATATAAATCCTCTTTCCATTTTCTCTTTTATTTTTAATTTCTCTTCTATTTTATTATTATCATTATAAGATTTCCTCTTCTTCTCCTTTCCCCCATCCCTATACCACAGCCAAAATCTCACCAAATGTATTCCAGTAAGAATCACTAAAATAATTGTTATTAAATATTCTAAAATAGGAATAAACAGCAAAGGCGTCAATATGATAAAAGTTATGTTTACAGGAAGATCTCTCCTGCCATTAATAAATCCTAAAACAAAATTTACAATTATGAATAACATAAATAAATATCTTAGACCAGGAACAACAATCAAAAGCCCTAACAAGAGCAACAATAAAATCACAGCTCTTACTATTAACTGTGCAATCATTGTCTGTTTTGTTTTTACCATTTTTGTTCTACAGTCGCCCCACTTATTTTAACAGTTTCTCCACCATAATTACTACTTTCAATGTTACTAGTGCCCATTAATCCAATTATATTTTTTGAATTAAATAATATTTTTAACAAAGCATATCTTGGTTTTATAGTTACCCCTTCTCTCCATGCTTTTCTGACAGCACCAATAAAACCAAAGAACTTGCCAGGACCACCACTAACTCCCCCCATATAAACCCAACGAGGCCCTTTAATTTCATCACCACCTGACTCATAGGATATATAACTGATAAAATCATACAATGCATCATACTCAATCTCAACAAAAATATCAGGCTCTTCTTCAATAGAATCAACAATTTTTACAATAACATCTGGATTAACCTGAAAATATTTTAAAACAACCTGGTCTTGCTCATCTTTTATTTCCAGCCTTACATCAAAACTCCCGCCATATCTCTCACTTAAAGAATTGACAAGCTCCATCTGCCCTGCATCTGATTTAATATTAGCAACATCCCTGGCAGAAGGGCCAAAAGTGTCTGTCTCAGAAAGCTTATAATTAATTAACTCTTTTAACAAATCCCTGCTCGGCACCCATGAATACTTATACAAAGTGGTGTAATAAGTTGTCTGGTCCTGTTCAACAGGAATGTTTTTCTCCCAAACCTCAACATGAGTATTGTTATTTATATAAGTAATATCAATTTTCTCAAAACCATCAGGCCACTGCCCTGTTTCAGAACAATGAAGATTCTGGCTAATTTGCTCCTCATTCCTTGTTAAAAGTTCAAGAACAGACTTGAATCCATTAATACCATTAATCATTCTGTCATAATCCTCAATAAGATATTCTTCAAAATACCATTCTGCAAATTCCTGATTAACCTGCTCTTGCAATACCTTTCTCATCTTAACCAAACTATCTATTTCATTATTACAATTCCATTCCCCGCCTTCATTTAATCCCCGATAATACTCAAACTCTTCACCCCGAATATTTAAATATAAATTACTCCCTTCCTTTTCCCTGCAATTTGCATTAAACCCAATCTCTTCACTGGGAAACTCCTCGCAGTGTTCTACATCTTCACATTTGAGTTGACAATTTGGTTTCATTCTACAGGGTTCATCACCACATACACTACATACTTCCACTATTTCACAAACATCTTCACAAATAGACTCTGTTGAATTAGTTTCATTAGAATTAGTTTCATTATTAAATACATCCTCACAAACCTCGCCACATACTTCTTCATCCCAGCATTCTGGCTCACAATAATCATCACAAACTTCTATAGGCTCGCAAACTGGTTCACATTTAGATTCATTCCGGCAGCTTTTTTTAATCTTTTCCTCAACTAAATAATAAAAATTCCTTTCACGTGAAGGATAATCTTTTTCCTTTTCTTCCATGCCAATACTTCCCATAAGTTCAACACAATTGTCCTGATCCCTTATTTCCCGCACTTTTTGTTGGATTTGATTCCAACTCTTTCTTGCGTCTTCATATTCTTCGTCAGTTCCGCCATCACTTGCAATTAAACCCTTTAACTTAGAAATAAAATCCCTAATCTCATTACTTAAATCTGCGCCTGCAACATTGACAGCAACTAATTCATAACTAATAGAGTAATAATTTTCAGCTGTTATCTCTCTTTTTTCATAATATTCTCTGTCATGCCTAAAAAAAGAATCTGCCCTGAAAACCACATGAAAATCATCTGTTTTAAATGTTTTTAGATATTGCGTAAATCTCCAGTCTCTTCTACTCCCTCCTCTAAAACTTATTTTATCCCCTCCTCTAAACTCTATTTCACCCCCTGGTCCAAGCTCTGTTTTATCAAAAACAGCCTCAATTTCTGCTTCAGTAAAAGCCTTTTTTCCCTCTTTATCCAGCTCTTCATACATCTTATTTTTAACATAATCAATATTCACAACTAATTGCGGGGCATTGAGCTCTCCTGTTTTATATTCACTGATATATTTTTCAACTTCTTCTATGTTTGAAGAAAGTGATGCAGAAACAACTGGCAGAATTAATAAAAATGCAAAAGTAATAATTATCATACCTCTTTTCATGAAGGTGATAAGAGGAGGGGGTTTTTATAGTTGTTGGGGTGTTGGGTTTGTGGGAATGGTCTGGGGAAAATAAAGATGGGGGGAAGTGAACACTCAAATGAGAGTTAGTTTAATTTCTTGATAGAACTAATTTCCAACTGGATCTTGCATGTGAACAATACGAAAATATCTTTGAAAAGTATCCAAAGCTAAATGAGATCTAATAGCAACAAAATCAGGATCTGGATGTGCAACATCAGGGGTCCAAGCAATGACATTCTCTTCACCATTACTTCCAAACCTATCCTCAAAAGACAAACGAGAAAATAAAGCCACACGACTAGTACTCGGCTCTCGCCCTCCCCAATAAATAGTATTATCTTTTGACGTAACATATAAAGATCTCCATCTTTCATGATGCCTATCATCTATCAATAATGAAGGTCCAAGACCTTTAGTTACTGAATAAGCATCTCTTAATGATTGGTCTTCTTTAGGGATTGGAGTAAAAAGATAATGTCTTCCAAATATAAATTCTCCAGCAGGACCTTGTTTCTCTAAATCATCCCATTCAGGTTTTACACCCTGCTCAAATGATTGACTGATATCATACAATGTCCAACCAGTATTCTCTATTAATAATTTCAATTCATTGCTATCTGTAAAAACTTTATCCATAAAAATTACAGAAATAGTTTGTTTTTAAGGATTGTTGTGGTGGAGGTAATGGATTAGATTTTTATAGCATCAAATATTCTTATTGTTATGCAAAAGAAACTAAAGTCAAATATTTGGAAATATTTTCTGCTTATATTAACTAATCGAAGGAATTATGTTCCCATTCTTGCTCTTTATTTTCTAACGCTTCCGAATACTACTGCTCGACAAATAGGACTATATATTGGGATTGGATGGTTTGCAGGATTTCTTTTAGAAATTCCTTCTGGGTATCTCTCAGATAAATGGGGGCATAAGAAAACATTAATTTTAGCAAAATTTTCTCTATTACTTTCAACACTATTTTTTATTTTTGGTAATTCCCTTCCTTATTTTATTATAGGGTCATCCCTTATTGCCTTTGGTTTTGCATTTACATCTGGAACTAGTGGAGCTTTTTTACATAATACACTTATAGGGTTAAAGAAAGAAAAAGATTATGGGGAGATTAAGGGAAAAATTAGAGCAAAAGCTTCATTAATCTCAGCAGGAATGATTCTATTGCTACCTCTATTAACAAAAATTTCATTAATTATGCCTATTCAAAATATATTTAATTTTTGATGTAATTGGAATTTTTGTAGCATTTTCTTTATATTCTCCTAGAATAAAATATGGTGCTGAAGATGAAGAAGGAGAAAAAATATGGTCACAATTAAAAAGATTTAAGGGGACTGGATTTTATACTCTCTCATTATTTGTTGGACTTATTGGTGGTTTTATACTAGGGCTTTCCCCATTTAAGGAACCTTTTGTAGAATTATTAGGATTTCCAATTGTTTTCATTGGTTCAATAATGGCATTTTCAAGAGCAATTTGGTTTATTGTAGGACATAATCTAAAAATTCTGAAAAAAATAAAGATTCAAAAATTATTATTTTATGAAATATTTTTCTTTTCTATATTTATTATAATAAGTTCACAATTAAAAAATCCTTATCTTATTGGTTTGATTATTGCAACATTAATGGGTTATTATTATGGAAGAGACTCAATAATCGAAGAATACTATCTTCAGAACTTTTTGATAAATAAAAGGTATAAAGCAACTATGCTTTCAATTAAACATCAAATTCAAAAATTATTTCAGTCTGGCATTGCCTTTATTCTAGGATTTGTGATGGTAATCTCTTTTAGTTTAGGTTTTTTAATTGCTGGTATTTGTATGTTAGTTGCTTTATTAGGAATTTATCCTTTTTTAAAAAACATGTTAAATAAGTAATCAGAGAAAGTGACTATCCCTCAAACCTAACCCCCTTATATCAAAAACAACAAACCTTAAAAACCTGATTTTCTTGGTTTTTTTGCAGACTAGGCTGGCGGGGTAGCTCTCCGCTATTTGCTAGTGAGCTTTAAGCAAGCTGTAAGAGGGTAAGTGACATGTTTATCAAAAAGTCTCTTTACAAACGTTGAGATTTTGTCCTTCTTGATCTTGCTTTTGCGAAACGGGTCAGACTTTGATCGGAGCAGCCCTAAACATGAGTTAAGATGCTTGAGGGGTCGCAGAATTGAGGATGTATTGAGGTAGCTTTTTAATAAATATGAAGCAAGCCCTCGGGTCTGCGCTTGATATTCTTCTAAGAAACATCTGTTTTACTCTTAAAATAACTTATTCTTTAATTAAAACTTAGGAGGCTTTGCTAAAAAAGAAACTATATAGAATGTTTACATTTTTCACACGTAAATTTGGGAAGCTCTGCTAACCCAAATTATTTTATTAACTAATATCTCATAAATATTTCTCGCTCTACAGATGAGGCGAGTTAAATCAATTTAGTAGATTAAATAAAATAGGAATTGGTTTAAGGAGGGTTGACTTGTTAAGGGAAACTTGGTTCCCTTACGATCCTGAATTTCATAAAAACTAATTTTTAGTTTTGGGGATGAATAGATTAGGTAAAAACAAGACTCTTTCTCAATTTATCTAATTTTTCCCTATAGATTTTAATAGAATTGTCCTCTTCTGCCCCTAAAATTTTAATCTTGATTTCTAATGCCTTTAATAAGCTTTTATCTATTTCTTTGAGATGGTATCTTCCCCTGTCAATATTTTTTTCCAGAATATCTTCTTCAATTTTTTCAAAATGCTTTTCTATTTCTTTTTTCAAACTTTCAATCCCTTTTCCTATTTTTTTAGCTCTTTTAACCATTTTTCAGATAAATCTATTATGCTTATTAGTTCATTTGGAGAGAGATTATTTAATTCTTTCTCATTTCTTTTTATTCTAAGATAAGCTGAATAAACTTTGTTTCCCACCAACTCTAAAAAATCTTTTTTATAGTAAATCTTTTTAGAAAAAAGGCATTTTATTAAATATAGTTCTCTTAACCTTAAGACAACAGAATAAATAATCCCGTCCGGGATATTCATATTATTCTCTTCGCATGTTCTTATTGCGTCCTTGTTTATTTTAAAAATCCTGTCAATCTCAGACAAAAATTTTTTAGCATTAAACTTGCATTTTTTAAGTTTGTATTTCTCGATTAATTCTTTATTGAAAATAACTTTTATTTCCTTAAGGATGCTTAAGTAATTCAGGTTATTTGGCAAATTTTTTGCAAAAGAACTTTCTGAAATTAAAAGGATTTCATAATTATTATAATTGATGAGTTTATTTGTATTTTGCGTGATAATCAAAATATCTATGTCGCTATTGAAATCAAAGTCCCTCCTTGAGTAGCTGCCAAATAAATAAATTCCTTTTACTTCTTCATTTAAATTATGCTCAAAGATACATTCTATAATGTCCTGGGCAATTTTTTCTTTTGACGGCTCGAAAAGAGTTACAACTACCTGCTTGTTTAGCCAGCTTCTGGGCAATAAAACCCCTGCTGAAGTTCCAACCTCTCTCGTCTGTTTTACTATGTTTTCCATTATAATATATTATAATGCCTTATTATTTAAATGTTTTGGTTTGAAGTATTTCTAAAACCATTTTAATTCAAAGGAAAGTTTAAGCTACTCAAGGAAGAATTTATTTTTAGTAAAAGATTTAAATATGCAGATTATTTAATTATATTATTAATAATATCAGAATCTTACAAGGATATAAGCGCGAGAGGAGATGCTCAAGTTTAGAAGATAGGTGTTTGAGTTTGGAAGATGGGATGATTAAGCGCGAACAACTCATGAATAGAGCTTAATATTTATAAGGATATAAGTTAAAAATATAAAAGATGGTGAACAAAAAAGCAGTTAGCTTAATGGTATCTTATGTAATCTTGATTTCTATGGCTATTGGTTTGTCAATTGGGGTTTATGTCTGGTCAAAAGATTATCTGAATATTTTTGAGCCAAAAATTGACTGCAAGGAAGGAACGTCTTTGTTTTTAGATGACTATGATTATGATGGGGAAGTCCTTAGTTTAAGTTTGAAAAATAATGGATATTTTAATATAGACGGTTTTATGATAAGTGCAAGTAATGATTCTGACAGGGCTCCCATAGATTTGTTAAATGCAACTGGAGCATGGACAGAAGGTTTTCCACTGGGGCATTATTATTTTAGACTCTCTAGTGAAAAAATAACAAAAATACCTTTTTCTTCATTAATTTCAGAATGGAATTTTGATGGAAATGCTGAAGATTCTGCTGGAGACAATGATGGAACAATTACTGGCGACCCCCAATTTGTTGATGGAAAAGTTAATCAGGGGCTGGAGTTTGATGGGGTTGACGATTATGTTGAAGCTAATAGTGTTTCTGCAGACGTTGCTGGAACAGATGTCACTCTAATGGCATGGATTAGGTCAAGTTCAATCTCAGCACAGCAGTTTATTGCATCTTTTAATATAAATACTGGGGGTAATAGATTATTATTAGGTCATCCTGCAGGCAGTTCTACTCTCCAAATAATGGATGGTGAATGGCATGATACAGGTATTCCGATAGTTGAGGGGGAATGGCATTTTGTTGGTTATGTTCTTGATGATGCTGGAAACAATGTTACTTTATATGTTGATGGAGATGATGCGCACAGTTATAGTTCAACAGTGTCCATAGCTTCTACTGATTTGTTCTCAATTGGACAAGAATATGATGCAGACCCTTTTAGGGCAAGCAATTGGTGGAACGGCATAATCGACGACGTCAAAATTTTCAAAAAAGCTCTTTCTGAAGAGCAAGTAAAAAGCCTTTATAATTCTGCGAAAGTATTAAAGCCTGATGAAACTAAAAAAGACATTGAGTTTCTTACAGAGGACTCTATTAAAGTTATCCAGATACAGCCATTTATCTGGGATGAAAAAGGATATAAAGTAATGTGCGAACAGGCAGTTATAAAGCAGGACATAACGCAGGATATATTTTATTTTGACATATACTCCTTGCCTGGATTTGTTTCCTGGTGGAAGTTTGATGAAACCTATGGAGCAAATGCTGTAGATTCTATTGGAAACAATAATGGGACATTAAAGAATATGGCTAATGATCGGGTTCCTGGAAAATCAGGAAATGCTTTGGAGTTTGATGGGAGTAATGATTATGTTCAGATTCCTGATAGCACAAGCTTAGACATAACTCAGGATTTAACAATTACTGCTTGGATAAATAGCAGTGTTGATTATTCTACACCACAATATGTTGTTGGAAAAAGAGATGATACTGAAATGCAATTTGGTCTTCTTTTGAATCTTGATGAAATCTTGTTTTATACTTTTGGTTCACCAGATCAAGTAGGGGGTTCTCTTTCTGATCCTCTTGCAGACAAGGAAAATCAATGGATATTTGTAGCTGGAACCGTAGACCGTGCTGGGAATGTTAAAGTTTATCTTAATGGCTTAGATGTCACATTTGATGGAATTGCAGACCCTATAACTACTGCTAGCACAGATGTATATGTTGGTGCAAGAGGAGACGGAGCAGGAGGAAGCTTATATAATTTCAACGGCCAAATCGACGAAGTCATGATTTTCAGCACAGCTTTATCAGCACAAAATATTTCAGATATTTATGATTATTATACTTGATTATAAAACAATAGATATTTAAATAATAACTGCGAGATATAATATATCATTAGCTTATAAAATATAGAAAAAAGATAATATTATAAAATATTAAGTTATACGGATGAGAACAACAAACTACTCATCAACACAGCTTAAATAATTTATAAGATTCCAGAAAAAAAATAAAATAAATTAAATAATAAAAATGGTGAAAAATAAAAAAGCAATAAGCCCAGTAATCTCAACAGTATTGCTGGTTATGCTTGTGATTGTGCTGGCTGGCATAATCCTGCTTTGGAGCAGGGGATTTATCAAGGAAAAAGTTTTGAAATTTGACAAGCCAATTGAAACTGTCTGCTCAGATGTCAGCATCAGGACTTTTGTTAATGAAGATAATACTTTTGGCTTCACTAATATCGGCAATATTCCTATTTATGCAATTGACTTAAAAACAAGCGAGGGGTGGAGCTCTACAATAGATAAAATTGAAAAAACAGTAGAAGCTGGAACTTCCATGGTTATTGAAGGACATACTTATAATATTACAAATGGAGAGATTAAAATAATCCCTATTTTAATTGGAAAAACAGATTCTGGAAAATTAAAAGAATTTTCCTGCGGTGAGGCTGGTGGTTTTGTAGTTTAGATTTTACTTTTAATATCTATAATATGATAAATATTAAGCTCTGTGGATGAGTTCATTTAGCATACTTAAGCTCTCATCTTTCAAGCGTAATTTTTACAAATTAGTAATATTGGACATTTTTAAGTTAACTGATAGTTTAGGCGATTATTTATTTTCAGACAAAATTTATAAACTTGTTTTTTCTTTATATGATATGAAAATAGAGGTGGATAAAAAAGCAAACTCGCATTTTGATTTTGTTATTAGAAATAATATTCTGTCAAAATCAAAACGCTCGCAAGGAGCAATCATCTCAGTCGTGCTTTTGATTTTAATTGTTGTAGCTTCAGCAGTAATAGTTATGGCATTTGTAATTCCTTTTGTAAGGGATAAACTTTCTTCAGGAGATTGTTTGGATGTGATTGGAAAGGTTGAAATAAGTTCTTCTGCATATACTTGTTATGAACCTGATCCAGATTATGAAATGCATGTTCAGGTTGGTATTGGAGCAGTTAGAGACTTAATTAGCGGGTTTTCTGTTGAGCTTGGAGGAGCTTCAAGCCAAAGTTTTAAATTAATAAATGGAACAACCATTACTGATGTTACTATGTATGATGGCAATGTTACAATTGAACTTCCAGGAGATAATGAAGAAAGAACTTATATTTTTAATGGTATTCTAATCAGGCCAAATTCTATTAAAGTTTATCCTATATTAAAAAACGGAAAAGCTTGTGAGGCTTCAGGTGTTTTAAGCGTTGTTGATAATTGTTGATGAAAAAATCCATATATTATAAAATAAACTGGAATAATAAAAATATTTATTGGTTGAATGAGGAAGTTAAGCAGACTTTTAATATAGAATAACTATTTATTAGATTATTGATAAAAATGGGAAAAAATAATCATGAAAATAAAAAAAACAAAGCACAAATCTGGGTTGAAACTGTAATCTATACTTTAATTGGATTGGCTATAATCACAATAATACTTGTAACAATAATTCCAAGAATTGAAATAATGAAGGATAAAGCTATTGTAGAACAGACTATTTCTTCTATTAATGATATTAACAGCAAGATTTTAGAACTTGAACAAGCTTCATCTGGAAATGTTAGGGTCGTGAATTTTAGAATGTCAAAAGGCAAACTGGAAATTGATTCTGTGGCTAATTCAATAATATATGTTCTTGAAGATACTAAATTAGAAATGAGCGAGCCAGGAGTAGAAATAGAACAAGGAAGCATAATTATTAAAACTGAACCAATGGGTTCAAAATTTAAAGTAAGTTTAATAAGCAGATATGAAAATATAGATATAACTTATGAGAATCAAGAGCAGAACAAAATATTGCATGCCGGGGCTACTCCTTATAAAATAGTTATTGAAAACACAGGCCTTGTTACAGGAGATAAAAAAAATATTGATTTGAATGTTGTTTGAGGTTATAATAAATAAAAAACCGATAATGTGGAAAATATTAATGGTTCGATGTAGGAGATTAAGATAACAGAAGAGAACTTAAGCTGTTCATCTGAGGAGATTAATAATTTATAAAATTATATAAAAATGGAATTAGAAAATTTAGAAGATGAGAGAGATTTAATTGATTGGGATGCTCATATTGAAAATCCTCCTAAACCATACAGGGTAGACATTATCCAAGCTACATTTAGATGTATAGGTAAAAGTAAACCCATACCTATTTATGATAATGATTTATTAAAACAAAAATAATATAAAATGCAAACATCAAAAATAGAAATAAATTTGAATGCGACTATACCTAAGCTTCCAAGAATCATAGATAAAACTCAAATTAATCTCAGGTATGTTCTTATTTCTCCTTATGTAAGTGTCCATATTCATTGGAATGCAAAAGTGGGAGAGTTAATCTATGAACTTGAAGAGCCTATTTTGGATGAAAATGAGAAAATATTATTGAATACTCTTGAAAGCAGTTTAGGAGAAATGATTAACATAAATGTTTTAATTGAAAAAACAAAAGAATCAATGATAGAATATATAGATAAAACATCCAGATTGCTGATTGATGAACTTGACTTGCATATAAATGATGAATCTTACAAAAAAATATTTTATTATTTATTCAGGGATTTTGTTGGATTAAATGAGATTGAACCTATAATTAAAGATTATTTTATTGAGGATATAGAATGTAATGGAATAAATACTCCTGTTTATATTGTTCACAGACTTTACAGGAATATGAAGACTAATATAAAATACACTTCTATGGACGGGCTTTCTAGTTTTGTTGAAAAACTTGCTCAGAGATGCGGAAAGCATGTTTCTTATGCCTCTCCTTTATTGGACGGGAGTTTGCCTGACGGAAGCAGAGTTAATGCAACTTATGCTGTAGATGTTACTTCCAAAGGGCCTACTTTTACAATCAGAAAATTCACAAAAATTCCGTGGACTCCTGTTCAATTGCTGAATTTGAAGACGCTAAGCCCTGAAATGCTTGCTTATTTTTGGATTTTGCTTGAACATAAATCCAATATTTTAATTGCTGGTGGAACAGCAAGCGGAAAAACAACTTTGCTTAATGCAATTGCTTTTTTTATTCCTCCAGAAGCAAGGGTTGTTTCAATTGAAGACACGAGAGAATTAAATCTTCCAAGAGAAAATTGGCTTCCAAGTGTTGCAAGAACCTCATTAGGAACTGGAAAAATCGGAGAAGTTGATTTGTTTAGTTTATTAAAAAATTCTTTCAGGCAAAATCCGGATTATGTGATTGTTGGGGAAGTCAGAGGAAAAGAAGCTTTTGTATTATTTCAGGGAATGGCATCAGGACATTCTTCTATAAGCACTATGCATGCAGATTCTGTAGACACTCTTATTAAAAGATTGGAAACCCCTCCAATAGAACTGTCCCCAACTTTGTTAAATACATTAGACTGTGTGGCTGTCATGACTCATGCTATTGTTAATAAGCAGCAAACAAGAAGATTAAGGGAAATTATTGAAATTATTAATGTTGATGACACTGGCATTGCATTAACAAACACTCCTTTTGTGTGGAATGCCAGGGAGGATGTCTTTTATTTTAAAAAAGACAGCAAAGTATTTGAGAAAATTGCTCAGAGATATGGGCTCCTTATAGATGAGTTAAACAGGGAATTTGATTTAAGAACGAGATTGTTATATGAATTGCAAAAAAGAAAGATTTTTGATTTTAATCAGACACAGAAGATTGTTAATCAATATCATAAAAATCCCGACGCTGTTTTAAGTGCTTTTGGGATTCAGAAAGAGGTTGCTCCTATTGCTTCGCATGCGATGGGGTTGTAGGTTTTTTGTGTTTTCTTAAATTATATGATTAAAACCACAACATTTTTAAATAGAAGTTACTTAAAGTTATTTAAAGTAATTTATGGTAACTATGTTATGATTAATTAATAATACATGAGATATTTATGGCTCGAATCAGAAGCTTAAGCGGTTCATCTGAGAAGAGGAATTACTTATTAGATTGTGAATAAAATGGCAGACAATGAAAATTAAAAACACTCAAAAATCAAAGATTTTTGGTGCCACAAAATCCTCGAAAGATTTTGTTGGTTTTCAAGCCTGCAATTTTGTAGGCAAGAGGAGAACAAAATGGCAGACGTAGTAAAAATAGACGAGGGATTATTGAAAAAAGTTAAGAATTTGATTAAAAAGAATTCTATGAAAATTAAGTATTCTAATGTGAAACAATTTGTTAATATTGCTGTTTTGGAGAAATTAGAGAAGGAGGTTAAAAGAAGATAATTGGATTAGAAATATAATTAATTAATAATGTATAAAATATTGATGGTTCGAGGTAAAAGCTTAAGCTACTCCTCTTCCTACCTTAGTATTTCATAAGATTCCAGTTAAAGAATAAAATAAAAATGGTGAACAAAAAATGTTAGATTTAAACGAATTACAATTTTTGGCGCAAATAGTGGATAGTATGGAAATGACTATAGAAGATTTAGAAAAAGCTTATGAAAATAACAATGGGGCGGATTTTCAAAATTCCAAGAAAGCACTTTTAGATTTTCAAGGCAAAATTTCAAATATTTTAAAATCAAGTGAAACAAAATAAAATGGCAACCGAATCTTTAAGACAAAACATAGAGCAAATTAAAGAAATAATAAGAGAGACGTATATTTTTACTAATCAGTTAAATATTATTAAAAATCTTGAATCTGATAAAAAAGTTATTATAAATACCCGTGAAAAAGTATTATTAAATAATGCAGTTAATTCGCTTTTGATTCAATTGGGGATTTTAAATAAGTCTATTCCAGAATTAGTCAACAACATCGGATTTTTTAAAAGACTTCAAACTGACAAAAAATACAAGGAATTTGTCAGAAAAGTTGTTGCAGAAAAAGGAGCGAAAAAATTTCTCCTTAAAATTAAATATAAACCAAGCAAAGTTCGTAATAAAATTTCAGTGACAATCAGCGGAAAGGATAAAAGGAAATATTTGGATAATTTAACAAAGAGTAATCTTTATATTAATCAATTAAAAAAAAGATATTCTGTCAAGGCTCCTGTCTCTGATTTTGGCAAGTCCAGCATTTACGCAAGAATATCAAATCATTTTTTCAGAGATTATTCAAACAGGTTATTAAATAGAGGTTATTTGGGTTCTTTAAATAGAGATTTAAGAAAGATAAACTCCCGGTTTGTTGTTGGAACTTATGCTTCTATGATTTTTTTTACAATAACAATTTCAATATTTGTGGGTGCATTAGTCTTGGCAGCACTTTTATTTTATGATATTCATTTGACTTATCCTATTCTCGTTCCCACTGAAGAGTCTTTTTTATTAAGAATTGTTAAATTCTTTTGGATTATAATTGTAATTCCTTCAGTTGTTGCAGCCCTAATGTATTTTTATCCTAAAAGCGAAGCAAAAAATATTGGCGCTAAAATAAATCAAGAACTTCCGTTTGTTACAATTCATATGTCTGCAATAGCAACTTCAGGAGTTGAGCCGGTAAGTATTTTTAAGATTATTGTTAAAAGCGAGGAATACGTACATACCAGATTAGTGTTCAGGAGAATTTTGAATTTAATAAACCTTCATGGATATGATTTAGTAACTGCATTAAAAAAGACTGCTCAGGTCTCTCCTTCAACTAAGTTGAAAGAGTTGTTAGAAAGTATAGCCACGTCGATAACCTCTGGTGGGAGTTTATCTAGTTTTTTAAATGAGCATGCAGAAACTTTGTTTTTTGATTATAGGTTAGAAAGGGAGAAATACACTAAAACTTCTGAGACTTTTATGGATATTTATATCAGCATTGTTATTGCTGCGCCCATGATATTGCTGATTTTATTTGTAATAATGGGAAGCACTGGATTATATTTTATGGGAATAACCCCAGATATAATGGGTATATTAATTATATTAGCAATTGTCTTTTTGAATGTTGGATTTATTGTGTTTTTAAAAATGAGCCAGCCGGCGTTTTAAGATGAAAATTAGAAAACAACTACCAAAAACAGAACTAAGATATAGCAGAGTTTATAATCAAATTCTTAATCCGCAATTTAAAAGAAGAGATGTGTTTAAATTAAAGAAGAAATTTTCCAAGTTTGAGAGATTATATAAAAAACATATTAAAAAGATATTAAAATTAATAGAAAAATATAATGATAAATGGAAAAGAAGGTATATTTTTATTTATCTTGTTGATAAAGCAAAGAGTAGCTTTTCTGATCCTTTAACTATTAGATATAATAGAAATGAAAAGTTTCTTTTAGTTGTCCTTGCACATGAATTGCTTCATAATAATCTGAGAAGAAAATGGAAAAGTAAAATAGAACTTCATAAATATATGGAGCCAATTTTAAATAAAGTTATTACTAAGTTGTCAATTAATTTAGAAAAAGAACTTATTAAGTTTAATAATTCTATAAGAAAAATGTATAAATATCAAAAAACCAAAAAAATAAAATGAAACAATTAGACTTAAAAAAAATACTGCAAAAACTTAACTTGAACAAGCCAAAGATAATTGGAATGTCTGTTGCAGCTGCAATAATTATTTTATCAGGTATTTTTTTAAGAGACAATGAAATTTTTTATTTTGTTTTGGGGATTAGTTTTGTTATTGGATTACTGCCTTTTTTTGTTTCATTAATTTTAGAAACAAGTTCATTAAGAGAAAAAGAGGAGATGTTCCTTGAATTTTCCAGAAATTTGGCTGAAAATGTCAGGGCAGGAACTCCTATTGGCAGAAGCATTTTAAATGTCAGAAAAAAAGATTATGGGAAATTAAACCCTTATGTTAATAAACTTGCCAACCAGATTTCTTTAGGTATTCCTGTTCAAAATGCATTTGAAACTTTTGCAAAAGATGCTAATAGCAAGATAATAACCCGTGCAATTACAATTATAAGTGAGGCTGAAAAAGCAGGGGGGGAAATAAAAGATATTTTAGGTGCAGTTGTTAAGTCTATTACTCAAACAGAAAAATTAAAAAAAGAAAGGAGGGCAGTAATGTATTCTTTAGTTGTCCAGGGATATATTATATTCTTGGTTTTTATTATCATCATATTAGTTATGCAGTTTAAGATTCTGCCTATTGCATCTGGTTTGGGGGAGGGATTGGGGCAAGCAGAAGGGATGCCCACACTTAGCGGCTTAGGGCAACAAGGAGTAATTGCAACAGAAGAACAATTAACAAAACCTTTCTTATGGCTTTTAATAGTTCAAGGATTTTTTGCAGGCATAGTAATTGGAAAACTGGCTGAAGGGAAAATAAAAGCAGGATTAAAACATTCATTTATATTAGTTACATTAGCATTATTAATCAGCACAGGGGCAAGGGTGTTTTTCGGGTAAATGCGAAAACAGAAGATATATAAATTTAATAAAACAACTGATAATATCAATAACTTACAAGAATCAAATTCGAAAGAGGAGAGGATTAAGCTAACAAAAGAGGACTAAAATGAAAACAACCTATCTGTAGAACTTAATAATTTGTAGAGATTCCAGAATAAAATAATATTTTGTAAGAATATAAATAAATAATAAATCAAAAAGAGGCAAAATGATTTTAAGAAAAAATAAAAAAGCCCAGTATTATCTTTTAGCTGCGGCAGTAATTGTTGCTGTACTTATTGGGGTGTCTTTTGTGACAAATTATGCAATAACAAGAAAAAGACCCATGAGATTTTATGCTTTAAGTTATGAGTTAAAAGAAGAAGCAACAAGAGTTATGGATTATGCAATTTATAATGGGATGGATGTTAATGAATTAATGCAGGATTTTATAGAGGATTTTATTAAATATGCAGCAGGAACTGATGTAAATATTAATTTTCTTTTTGTTTATGGAAATAGCTCGGGTATAAAAATTGTAATTTATACAAATGACACATTAAATACTGGGAGGATGAGCTATGAGACAGTATTTGAAGATTCAGAAGCAGACTTTGTGTGTAATGGCGAGACTATTGATAATCTTAATCTTAATAATCAGAATGTCCTCCTTAAAAATTGTATAGTAACTGGAGTTGGGGAAGCTGTTCAAGTAACTGGGGGAAACTTAAAGATTATCTCAAGTGATATTGCAGGAAATATTCTCGCAAAGGGGGGTACTAATCTTGAACTTATTGATAGTACTATTGGTGGAAAAGTAGAGGGAAGACTGGGTGGCAATATTTTCATTATTAATAATATTATAGGGGATAAAATCTTTATTAAAGATGAAGGCGGAACACTTTTTATAACAGATAATATAATTGCCGGCGCTTTAGAATTTGCTTGCAGTGAGATTTATCAAGTTGAGGATAATGATTTTAACGGAGGAACACAATGTATAGAAAAAACAAAAAACAATATAAAGATTGAGCTTTTAGATAATACTTATGATTTTAATTTAAATGAAGGAGAAAATTTCTTTTTTACTATGGTTAAAGAGGTTGATGGAGAAATATATATTTCAAAAGGAGAATTGTAAAAATGAAAAACCCCGCCCTAAAGGGCG
>JAUUWR010000101.1 GCA_030588935.1 bacterium
AGCTCTTTCTCAAAGGAAAAAAAATTATGTTGGAATCTATAAGGACACAAAATATGTTGATATAAAAGGTCTAGTTGCTAAAAAGAAAAATACGCCGGCGTTTATTAAAAAAGTTTTTAATAAATTAATAGAAATATTAAAAACAATAACAAATGATGATGAGTTTTCAAAAGCTAAGAGTAAAATTATCGATATTGTAAAAGATAATCTAAAAAAGATTGGAAAACCTAATACTTTCAGTCTGGAAGATTATGCTATTAATATTGCTATACAAAAAAATCTAAAAGATTATATAAAGGTCGTCCCTCAACATGTGCGAGCAGCAAGGGAATTGAAAAAAGCAACTGGTAAAGAGTATCAAAAAGGGGAAACTATTAGCTTCGTAAAGACTAAAGGGATTAGTGGTGCAAAAGCAATTGAGCTCGCAAAACTTCAAGATATTGATCCTAAGAAGTATAAAGAACTTTTACAATCTGCTTTAGAACAAGTATTAGATGCCTTAGGTATTACTTTCGAAGAAATTAAAGGTATTAAGAAAATGGATGCATTCTTTTAAATCCAATTAATCTGACTGAATTCCAGTTGCAACCAGCAAAATTCCTCCTATATATATACTTCAATCAAAGATTTTATTTTTTCAATTAAAAATTTAAACCAAATTTCTCCTTTTTCTTTTGAAGCGTGAAATGGATCACCTAATATCCCACTTTTACTAAGATTTTTAGTCTTCCATCTATTAGGTTTCTCGAACTTATAATTTGGATCAAGATAAGGGATATATTTTACATCACTTTTCTTTAGTTTATTCATTTTTACCCTTTTTGGAAATAAATACATCATAATTGATGTTTCAAACTCTCCAGCATGACAAATTCCACCAATTCTAGATGTTCTTATTTTCATTAAATCTTTCTTAATTATTGAAAATGTATTTAAAACCAAAATTTTATCTTCATGTAGTTTTTGGATTGAACATAAAACATGATTGTTTCCCCCATGAGCATTAATAAGAAAAAACCTTGTTTCTTCATAAAATTTTTTTAAAAGATTATTTACTTGGTTTTCAAATTTTTTCTTGGAAATTGATTTTGAATTTTTAAATTTTTTATGCTCTGGAGAGATACCTATCTTAATACCTTCAATTATTTCACCTTTAAATATTGGAGCTACATTTTCTACTATTTTTTTAGCAATTAAGTAATCTGTTTCGGGAGGCAGATGAGGGCCATGTTGTTCATAACTTCCAATTGGAATAAAAGCGAAATAAATCATTTTACAATCATTATTTGGTGTATATAATAAAAAAGTATAAATCATAAGAGAAATGTTAATTTAAAACCATTATTTGTTTTGTATTATGATTTTCTCGTATTTCCTTTAAACAAATATTTGCTTTAGATATTGCTTCTAAAATATTATCTCCAACACCAATACCTACTTTCAATTTCCATGGTTTATGTTTAAATTCAAATAATTTTATTGTTGGTATTAATTTATCAGGTTCCATTGATGGAGGACAGACGCAAATAAAATTATCTCCTCCATTGAAAAAGCAAAGAACGCCTATAGTTTGTAAGCTTTCCATTAATGTTAAATAACCTCTATTCAAATCCATGTAATTTTTATAGAACGGATTTACATCTGTAGCCAATTTCGTATAAAAATTTATATCAACATGAGCAACTTTAACACTATTTTTTATAGGTAATTTGTGACCATTATATGCTAATACTTTTTTTCTTGAAGACTGTGCACTTCCTTTAGCAATTAATACTTCCGATGCTTCAATTTGAGCATTTAATGGGGTATTTCCTGTTCCAATTCCCATACTGACTGTAATAGGAAACTTTTTTTCTAATTTATTAATAAAGAATTGATGCTGCTTAATGGATATTCCATTTGAAACAGCAATCATATTATCTTTTGAAGCAGAAAATACAAGACCTCCATAACGATTAAAGTGTTTCTGTAAGAAAATAAATATTTCTGAGAGAAGAATTTGAATTTTATGCTCTCTATAATTACCCATTTCTTCCGTAAATGGTCCGAAATTGTCAATTTGAATGCAAGTTATTTGTATCAATAAAATAACCTCACTTTTTATTAGAATCTCGTAGTCTCCTTATCATTTTAACCACACTTTCTACCGAACGGCGTGCAAAATCCTCAATTCTCTCAACGGCCTCAATTCTAGTCATTCCAGGTCCTGAAACGCCTAAAGAGACAGGTTTATTAAATTCTAATGACAAGTCTACCATTTTTCTTGCTGCGTGTTGGGCAACAATCTGATCATGATCAGTGTCTCCTTTAATTACTGCTCCCAAACAAACAACACCTTCAATATTATCCTTTGCCAATAGATTTTTTATTGCTAAAGGCATATCAAAACTTCCGGGAACCTTAAATATTTCCACTACATTACATCCTAAAAATTCAGCATGTTCTACAGCTTTATTTAACATATTTTCTGTAATGTCATAATGGAATTCTCCAACAACTAATCCAATTTTAATTTTATTTTCACTCATTTTTTTACACCTTATTAGGGTTTAATTGGCCCAACATCGGGATACCCTTGTCTTAACCCCATTCCAGCATTTTTCTTGAGCCAATCTTTTTCAAATAACAGTTTTAAAACATTTTGAGCATGCTCTCGCGCTCTATTATCACATACCTTAATTAATTCATCTGGAGTGTTTGCTTCATCTTCATGTACAAAACATTCAATAATATGCTTTCCTGTCATTAATTGGCATATTATAATACCTTGGCTTGCCTCGTGAGCACAAACTTTATCTTTATCATCTGGACCAGGCATTCCAAGAACTAAACACATTTCACATTCATGTTGATCAAAAAGAATTTTACATGCAACAGGCAAATCTTTCATGCCTGGAACCGTGTATTTAATAATCTTTACTTTACTAGTTGTATTCTCAATTTCATCTATTGCCATGCGTCCCATATCTACGCGCGCAAAAGTTGTATCCACAATACCAATATTTATTTTGCTCAATTTTTCACCTTAAGAAGATATTCATCAAAAGCTTCTACAATTTCTTTACCTTCAACCATAACTAACTTGTTTCTCTTGGCATACTCTCTTGCTTTTTTAATTGAAAGTGCCTTGCCAGTTGTTCCATCTAACATTTCACATAATACTGAAACTGGAGAAAGACCACCTAATAACGCTAATGTAACCGTTA
>JAUUWR010000058.1 GCA_030588935.1 bacterium
ACCTCTTCTTTTTTAATTTCATAATCTGTGCTCTCTCCTGCTTTTGTGCAGACATAATATTCCTGAATCCTGTCATTATTATATGCAATTGTACAGCTTATTTCCCCTCCATCTGTTGAAGGCTCTGGCAAATCACAGGAATCTAAAGAATAACCATCTAAATCATACAACCACATCTCAAGCAAACCATCATACCAAGTAGTAGTTCCTTTTTTTACCCAAGCCCCTAAACTAAAATTACTTCCTTCAATTAAATTTATTTTCCCGCAAAAGGGAGTATAATCTATTCTTACATTGCTTAAAGTTGCAGAAGAATCAAAACAGCCCATGCCTTGTTCATATACACAGGAATAATCATTTAAAAAATTTTTTGAACTCCATTCTGTTACCCCATCGTCTAAAATATCTATTTTTAAAGGATTTATACAGCTTGGAATATTGCTGGCAGAAACATCAAATTTTAATTCTTTTATTGAACTTATTGCCCCTTCACTTATAAAAAAAGAAATAATTTCCTCTTCTTCATAACCAAGTGAAAAACTTTTGCTGTCCTCGCCATTGCTTGAGGTATAACCATCCCCGCAGCCAATTGGTGTGCAATCATATACAGCAAGATTAACATTTAAAAAATCAACTAAATTTATAGAGCCAGCAAAATTACTTGAAATCAAGCTATCTGTAAACTCATCCTGAAAACTAATATTCATCCATCCCTTGATATTTTCAGAAGGCCCATAAAATAAATCCACATTATAAGATTCGTTTCCTTCCCCTAACTGAAAACTTCCAAGAACAAAATTTACAGATAAAACTAAAAATAAGAATATTCCAAAAACAGCTAAGACTAATAAGTTCTTCATCTCTTTTTTCATATTATACAAAGAAAAAACAAGTTTATAAAAATATTGTTAACGAAAATTAGTTTTATGAAATTCAGGAAGCTTCGCTAACCTGAATTTCTTTAACCTCTATATCTGGTAATTATCTTTAAGCTACTCATCTTTATAGCTAAAATATTTATAAGATATTAGATAAAAGAAAAATTTGGGTTGGTGAAACCCCCCAAATTTTTAATAATATAAATAAAAACCTATTTCTTCTTCCCTTTTTTCTTTTCTTTCCTAACCATAAACCAGTAAATAATTATGATTATTAAAATTGTGACTATTAAGGTTGCAATTGTAAAAAAAGTAAGTTTGGTCATCTTGCAATTAAGTTGGTCACTTCCGGCTACACAATATGCAGGTTTTAATTCCCCTTGAGTTACTTCAGAAGAAATCCATGTAGCATCCCATGTTCTTTCTATCCAACCATCAGTGTCACACTTATCTGTAAGGTCAAAACCAAAACTACACTCTCCGCTAAATGGCAATTCAGTATCACCACAAATAGTCTTAATAGTAGGAGGAAGATCAGTCATATTCCAACAAGTTGTTGCATCACAAACAATCTGCTCTGCAACTGACAAACATTCTTCATCTTTCCATGCGCATTTACAATCTACAATTTCCCAGCACTTTGTACCATATTCTCTGCTTCCCCCACAAGTTAAACCCTCTGTTTCAAGTATAGGATTTAATGCATCTTCTGCAGGAAAAATATTTACTTCACATGTTTGCTGACCATATTCTGTGTACTGCCCACAGCTTGGAATTCCTTGCAACAGCTTACATTCATTATCCTCACATAAATAACCTGGCGGACAGCAATCTGTTGTTGGCTGCGGATTTAATCCAGGGTCTCTGTAACAATCATCAAGACTTAAAACAACAACCCCACTTGGTTCATACCAAAAAGTATTATCAGTAAGCTTGTCCCTGTAACAATAAGGATAAGTAAAAAAACCACTAAACTCTACTTCTGTTGAAGAAAAAGGGTTTGTGCTGGCGCTAAGCCATGCTTTATGTTTCCCTGCTATTCTAAAAACCCAATCAAACTCTACTAAGCCCATTCCATTGTTCCAGCTTCCGTCATCAAAGGTCCATGAAAAATTAAAACTAGCATAATTTCCAACCATGCCATTAGGATTAATTGCCTGCCCGTATTCATGTGTTAGTGCGTGGCATGCTCCTCCTAAGCAATCTATTGTGCAGCAATCTGTTGTACAACCTGCACCAGTACAACCACTTGTTTCCACTGCATAAGTTGAAGAAGCATTAAACTCAACAACTCTTGCTGACTCACCATAAAAAATCTCCCCCCATTCCGGATTGTCTATATGAGCAAAAACATATTTAGTTCCTGCAGGGTCTATAATTAAAATAGCAATTCTGTCTGTAACAGCCAAGCCCCTTTCATCAGTCGCTGTTAATTTAATTGTTTTTTGCCCGATTACACTATAAGAATGAGTTAGACTAGATTCTGAACTTGTTGTATCGTCTCCTAAATCCCACAAAAGAGTTATTTCATCATCTTCATCATAACTTGTTTGTTCAAAATTCATTTCTTCCCCAATATAAAAAATATCCCCTATTTTAGGGCCCACTATATTAACCACAGATGCAAAATTATCTTCTGTGCCTGAAACAACTAAATATTCTGATTCCATACTTACCCCCTCAACCTCTGCTTTAAAATAATATTCTCCTGCTTCAGATGCTCTCCAGGTTATAAAGCCGGTTGTGTCAGTGTCTGCCACTTTATCATCAAACCAAAAACGAACACTTTTCCATATTTCATAATTTATCAATTTAGTATCCATTCCAGAACCAGCCACCATTAATTTAACTTTATCATTTAAATGCGCTGTACTTATTGGTGTTTCTTGCATATCTGCCCAATAAGCATTTGTTATTGGAGGAAGAATACAAATTCCATCTTGGCAAATTTCTTCAGCACCACAATTATCACTACAATCTAATGTTCCACTACATCCATCATCTAATGAACTTCCACACAGCCCTGAATAATCTCCAGAACATGTGTTAAGAAGGCAACAAATTCCATCTTGGCAAATTTCTCCAGCTCCACAAGGGCAATCAGCAACACATGAAGAACAATTTTCTCCAAATTCAGTATCACAGGTTCCATCACCGCAAACTATTGCAGGACATTGTCCTGGAGAAGCACATTCTATATAACTTTCTAACCTAGTATGTGCATGGTCACATTCTTCATCATATTCCCAAACAACCTGCTCTACTTCAAAATAATTTGAATTGACATTATTTATACTTAGATAAGTGTACCCATCATTGTGATTACTCCCCCCACAATCAAGAGGTATCCAATCATATCTTTGTATTTCATAGGAATCCCCTAAATTAATAGTTTGAGGAACCCCATTAATCAAAATACTTGTATCAGATTGTCTTTGAAAAGTATCAAGTCTGTTTAAGTATTGAGTCCATGCAGGGGTACCACTTCCCATAAAATCAACATGAGGATCCCCCCAAGTTTTAGTTTTAACATTAACTTTAGAATCTCTATAAACTTTATATTTTACAAAAAAACCTGATGTAGGGTCGGAACCTTCTACATTACGTTCTCCAACAACATTTAATCTTAAATCTTCTGTGATTGTTGGAGAAGGCACCCAATTCCCTTGCGTAGTTGAGTAAGTGACATAACTATCTGTAGTAATAACTATATCATTATTAATAAGATCATACCATCCACTTGTATAATCTCTTGCAAGATAATTAAGAGAATATTCAGCACTCACCCCCCCAACCAGCAACATCCCAAATAATCCAAAAACTACCAAAACTAACAAACTCTTTATTCCTCTTTTCATATTTTATTAACAGAAAACAAGTTTATAAATATTTCTTCTTATATACAATCATTAATAAATAATAAGATAATATTAAGAGCCCATAAACTACTCCTGCTGCCACAAAGAATTCATAGCCTTAGAAAATTTTGTTATTGTTTCTCCAACTGTTCTTTCTTTTTATCTTCTTCTCTTTCAAGGTTGGCTATTTCTTTTATATAATATCTTACAAGATCTTCATCCCCTTTTTCTTTAGCCTCTTCTAACTTTTCTTCATGAATCCCTACTTGTTTTTTTATAGATTCAATTCCTTTTTGTAATCTTTTTTTTCGTTTCATTTTTTATTTTCTCAGAATAATCCCTCACTATTTTTATTAAATCCAGAATTTCCTTCTTTTCTATGATAGTTTTAACTTCTTTATCTTCTCTTATTTCTCTGTAAATATCTAAAAATTTATTTATTTTTTTTTCGTTTAAACCATGTTCTTTTAATAGTTCTTTTATAGATTTATTACTAAAAAATTTATTTTTTAGAAGGGATTCCATCATATAACAAATCCTAATTCTCATTATTAAAGAATAGATATGGGTGGGAGATATATCTTTATCATCTATTTCTACAAAAGTTTCTATTATTTTTAGTATTCTTTTAATATCTTGAAAATGCCAATTAAATTTCTTTAAATCAATCTCATAATTTTTTAAATCCTCTAACAACAACGGATTTAGAAAAGATTTTGCCTCTTTTAATATAGGCATAATAATAGCCGGAAAATTCTTTATAGATTTTTTTAAACTTTCTAAATCTATTGCTCTTACATCTATATCTTCTAAGATTGCCCTAAGTTTTTCATCTTTTTCCTTTGTGATTATCAATATATCAATATCTGAATTTCGATTTTGTTCTCCTCTAGAATAACTTCCATAAAGATAGACCCCTAATATATTAGGCATATATTCGATTAATTTATACAAAATTCTATTTCTTATTTCATCAATTCCTTCAGGGAGAACAACTACAATTTCCTTGCCCTCATATTCTTTAGGAACATAGACTGCCGCCCCATTTCCAATTCTAACAACTTTCTTTATTATTTTCATAGTCTATACATGTATATACATTATTTAAACCTTTCTATTACATTTGTAACAATAATTTATTACGTTTGTAATTAACAGAAAACAAGTTTATAAATATTTCTTAATGATAATAAAATTAATAATATTACTAACTTACAAAAACCTTACGCTCGAGAGATGAGAAGCTTAAGCAACCAAAACAACGCAAGCAAACTCATAATCAAACTTATTATTTTGTAAGATTCTAATAAAAATAATATAAATCATTAAATCAAAACATATTTAAACACTTAATTCTTATCAATAATATAAAAAAGATGGTAAACATTAATATTCAAAAAAAAGATTTATGGCTTTTATCAGCTATTATGGTTTTCTTAGTTGGAGTTGCAGTTGTTGTTGCTTATGGGAGCGGTCAGCCGACTGTTCATGGACATGATGCTGGGGAGGTTGAAGGTCTTGGCCCTTTAAACGAATATTCACAAGTCATTACTACTAGTGATATAACCTATATCTTGTGGAGCAGGAGAATATCCTTTTAGTTGTGGAACAAACAAAGCTTCTTCTGGAGACGCAGATTCTGTAGGATGTAATTTAGATATTACCAACAGACAATGTAAAATCTGGAGAGATCCTGAAAGTGGTGATGATTCTTTAACAGGTTATTGTTATTGTAAATAGAAAATTAAATCTCATCCTTTCACCCAAACAAAAACCTCAATTTTCTTCTCACCCCTTCACAACCCCAATAGGCCTTAATTTTGCAACTAAATTTCCAATACCAGCTTCATGAGAAACCCTAACAACTTCATCAACATCCTTATACGCAGAAGGAGCTTCTTCACTTAGCCCTCTCAAGCTTCCAGCCTCAATATAAATGCCTTTTTTTTCTAATTGTTTTTTAATTTCTTCTCCCCTTAATCTTTTTCTTGCAGAAGTCCTGCTTTCAACTCGTCCTGCACCATGGGCAGTTGAGCCAAAAGAAACTTCTTCTGCTTTTTTTGTTCCAACCAAAACATAAGATGCAGTCCCCATACTTCCTGGAATAAGAACTGGCTGCCCAACCTTCCTGTAAACTTCAGGAATTTCTTTTCTTCCAGGCCCAAAACTCCGAGTCGCACCCTTTCTCATAATTAAAACTTGTTTTTCTTTGCCGTCAATAATGTGCTTTTCAAATTTAGCAATATTATGGCAGACATCATAAACAACATCTGCTTTGAACTTAGGAAAATAATGCTTTAAATCTTGTCTAATCC
>JAUUWR010000119.1 GCA_030588935.1 bacterium
GAGAACAGATTCCAGAACAACTAAACAAATATGAATCACTTTCAAAAGATTATAAAACAGAAATGAACAAAAAATCGTTATCAATAAAAAAGTTCCTTATTCGGGAGCGAAAAGAAACAAAAAAAGAAATCAAAGAAACTCAAAAAAAAGCAACAAAAATTGAGGAAAAAGAAAAACCAAAACCTAAAAAAACGACATCAACTTCTAAAAAATCAACAAAAATTAAAAAATAAAATGAGCAAAGGAAGAGACAAACACAGATTAGCAAAAGTTTTTTGTCTCAGTCACGCAACTCACCAACTTTCTAAACGCAGAGATATACCAGCAGAATCAGAACTTCCTCCAGACAGAGAATTAACTAGAGTTGAACAAATGACAGCATATCATGGACTATCACAAACACAAAAATTTATATTAAAGTACAGAACAGACTATCGAACAATAAATAAAAAATGAATTTAAAAGAATATCAAAAATTATGTAAAAGAACCGCAAAAAGGATAGGGAAATAAAATAATATAAAAATGACACACGAACAAACCTTAGTTCTAATAAAACCAGATGGTATACAAAAACAATTAATTGGAGAAATCATCAAAAGATTTGAAGAATCTAATCTCAAAATCTGCGCGTTAAAAATGACATGGCCAGATGAAGAATTAGCAAGAAAACATTATCCCCTCGAAGAAGAATGGGCAAGACAAACTTTTGAAAAAACAAAAAAAGCCGCTGAAATTGAAAACAGACAATTAAAATATTCAGACCATTTAGAATTTGGAAAAATGCTTCAAAAAAGACTCATAGCTTTTATAACAGAATCTCCTGTAATTGCCATGGCAATTAAAGGCCCGAATGCAATAAGTTCTATAAGGAAAATAATTGGATTAACAGAACCATTCAGAGCTCATCCTAAAACAATAAGAGGACAATTTGCTTCAGAAGAATCTTATAAAATTGCAGAGGCAGAAGATAGATCTATAAGAAATTTACTTCATGCTTCAGATTCTTTAGAAACTGCAAAAAAAGAAATAAAATTATGGTTTAAAGATGATGAAGTGCATGATTATTGATCATCTTTCAAACTTAGGAAGCTTCGCCAACCTAAGTCTTTCTTCTTATTAATATCTAAGAAATATTATTCGTTTTAAAGATGAGCAAACTAGTTATTATATCCTATTAATAAAAAAGAAAATTATGGTTAGACTTGTCTTCCATAATTTTCATAGAATAATAAAACAAAATCCTTTTAAAGCTTCTATTATTAAGTTTTTTATGCCTCCATAGCTCAGTGGCTAGAGCAATTCCCTTGTAAGGAATAGGTCGCAGGTTCGAATCCTGCTGGGGGCTTTTTACTTTCAACCACAATAATTCTTATAAATCAAACAAAACAAATAGCGATATGAAGAAAGACATCACAATATTCTTTGTAAAACCCCACATAATTTCTAAGAGAAATGAAATCTTCAAATATTATGAAGAATATATTGAAAACCCAGAGGATTTTAACATTATATTCAGAGAAAGATTTTTAGATACTCCGCAAAAATTTTGGGAAAAGTTTTATGCTCATATGGAAGAAGATTATCCAAATGAATTAGAAAAAATGGCCAGAGAATTCGCAGCTTATAATACTGGCATAGATCTTGCTATCATTGAAGGAAAAGACATTGCAAAAAGAACAAAAAGAATAACAGGACGTACAAGGTATGAAGATAACCCAGCTTGGACAATTAGAGGATATTTTGGCCCTTATAAACTACCACATACAATAGTTCATGCTTCAGACAAAGAACAAGTACCAAAAGAACTCAAAATTCTTAAATATTATTTTCCAATTCTTAAAGATTATTTTCCAATTCATATATCTTTATAATATATCCAAAATTTCATAATTTATGGATGAAATACAAAAAGTTGGTGCAGGAATCGGAGTTATGCTTATAAAAAATAATAAAATACTTCTTGGAAAAAGGCATGAAGACCCTGAAAAGGCTTCGAGCCTCCTCAAAGGAGCTGGAACCTGGACAATGCCTGGCGGGAAACTACACTTCCAAGAAAGTTTTGAAGAAGCTGCCAAACGTGAAGTTATGGAAGAAACAGGAATCAAAATAAAAAATCCAAAAATAATTTGTATTAATAATGATAAAATAGAATCAGTACATTTTGTGACAATTGGATTAATCTCTTATGATCTCGAAGGAGAACCAGAGACCAGAGAACCAGATGAAATCACTGAATGGAAATGGTTTGATTTAAACAATCTTCCAGAGCCACTCTATTTTCCAAGTGCAAAAGTAATAGAAAATTACAAAGCAGGAGCCTTTTATAAAAAAGAAGAAAACAAAAAAATGTCTCTTCAGGAATACCAAAAAGCCTGTTTGAGGACAGTAAAAGAATTTGAAAATGAAACAAGATAAATACTTACAGGGGGTTTGGGCGTATCATGAGAAGCAGGAGATGTTGCAGGATGTATAAAAAAAACATTCATACACAAAAATGATGTTACTGCAGGAATAAGAGAAAACCTTGGAGATGTCATGTGGTATGTTGCAAATATT
>JAUUWR010000116.1 GCA_030588935.1 bacterium
TCTTCATTCAATTCATTAAAACCAGGTAAGTCATATTTTTTCTGAAGTTCTTTATAATTTTTCTTTAATTTCAATAATTTAGGTTCTTCTTTTGTCATATTTCTTGTTGTAAGAGGGGTTTTATAAAAGTTTAGATAAGCCTCAGCTGAGATTTAAGAATTAGTTTATTTTTTGAGGGTTTTAAACGTCCTATCTGGGAGTAGAAAGTCCATGCCGATACGACTGGAGGGTTTTGAAATTATTCAATTATTTTTGCCTCATTGCCTTCTATCAATAAAGCTTGCTTATCTGTCAAACGTGTTACCTTTTTCCCGGTTTCTTTTTCATATTTACTAATAACCTTTTCTTCATCATCTATATAATGTGGACTTATTATGTGGTTTGTCAGGTTTAAACCCGATAAATCTTTTAGTCCAACATCATTTTTATCCCAGAGTTCATCTCTTCCAGAAATTTCAATATCTGGACCTGCGAGAACACTTCCTGCACTTGCTCCGCAATAAACAATTTCTTTATCCACCATCTCTTTAATTTTCTTATCAAATCCACTTTCTCTAACTTTATACAATAAGTAGAAGGTATTCCCCCCACAAACATAAATAACATTAATTTTCTCTAATTCATTATCATTAATTTCTTTATCTAACTTATAAATACAAATATTTTCTTTTTTTATTCCCAAATCTAAAATCTCTTCTTTTGATTTTTCAACATAATGTAATTCTTCATCTGTTCTAGCAGCAGTTGGGATAAATAACACTTCAATTTCAGAAACAGGTTTATCAATTAATCTCAAAAATTCTTTCCCAATTTTAGGGTTTTCGAAACCGGCTGATGTTAATAGTAATTTCATAATCCTTCCAAGAACTCCTTATTTTTAAAAGTTGCTGGATTCAAACTCCCGCTCCGAGCGTAAAATACTAAATCCAGGAGCCTCAGCTGTGGTTTTAACAATAGTTTATTTTTTGAGGGTTTGAAACGTCCTATCTGGGCGTTTATGCTTAATTTTTTATTTGTCTAAGATTATTTTTTTTAAAAAAGGATATATTGAAACTAGGACTACCAACATGCAAATACCTGCAACTAAAAAACCTAAACTAAAAGAAATGGCCATAATAAACCCTATAGATAAAACGATGCCAGCTTCAAATAATTTACCTATTTGTTGTTTAATTGATAGCATTGTCGCCTTATATCTTTTATTTATCAAAAAATTATTAAGATAATGCTCCCCAATTAATGAACTTCTTCCATGATAATATCCAATCATCGTTGCGAATATCAAACCTATAAAATAAGGGTTTCTTAACTGCGAACTTAATATAAGTAATCCTGAAAAGAAAAATATTTCATAAAATAATAATTTTTTTAATTTTATTTTCTTTAGAATTTTTAGATTATGTCCAACAATAAACCAAACTACTCTTGAAAATGCCATTATGGAACCAATAAAAATAATCGGAAACCCTAAGGATTCTACAAACGGCTCCTTAAATGGAGAAAGTGCCATTATAAAACCTCCAATAAATCCTACAAATAAAGATGTAACATAAAATCCAGTTCCCTTAAATCTTTTTAATTGTGACCAAATTTTTTCCCCTTCTTCATCTTCTGCGCTGTATTTTATTTTAGGGGAATATAGTGAGAATACGGTTAAAATACCAACCACATCAAAAATTAAATATATTTTAATAGGCAAAACTAATGCAATTTTTGTTAACAAAGGTAATAGTAAAATCATTCCTACCGAAACTAATGAGGCTTTTGCCCTAATTTTCCCATCAATATCTCCATAGTCTTTTTCTCTTTTTAATCCAACAAGAGTATTGTGTAAAAATGCCCCTCCTGTTCCAGAGGTAAATGCAAAACCCAAAGCGATAAAAGATGATCCTAAAATAAAATAAGGAAGCGAGTTACCGAAAATAAAAAACAAAGTTGAGATTAACATGAAAAATTTTGCCAAAATCAAAGTTTTTTTATGGCCGAACTTATCAGAGATATATCCAGAAGGAATTTCTAAAAGAAATCCTGCAAGCCATCCAATTCCAATATATAACCCTATTTGTTGAGCTGTAGCATTAGGAAGTGTTAGAAAATAAATCGCAAGAATAGGGATATAATTTCTTCTATTAGTTAATATAATTAAAAAATATTTCCAAATATTTGATTTTAACTCTCTTTGATCACTCATTGACTAAAAAAGGTTTTTTAATTATTAAACCTTTTCTAATCTGGTTCAATTCTCTGTTTGAGAGTAAAACTCCCGCTCCGAGCGTAAAATACTAAATCCAGGAGCCTCAGCTGAGAATCGAACTCAGGACCTTTACATTACCAATGTAACGCTCTACCGACTGAGCTACTGAGGCTAATACTAATAAAGAAATCAGAATTAGACTATAAAAATTTAAGTTATTTCCTTTCTGCTCTAAGAATAACTAGAACTATAAAAGCAATTAAAAACGCAAAAGTCAAAAATCCAAAAATTATTGAAAGTACACCAAAGAAATTTTTAAGCAAGTCATTTGAGGAAAAAGTGTATAAAATAAAGGAAAATATGAAGATTATTAAAAATAGAATAAGATTTTTCCATGCAAGACCAATT